>CAMPIF010000132.1 GCA_946886245.1 Ectopseudomonas composti
TGCTGGTGCCCATGGCCCGCTCGCCGGAGTTGCTGATGCTGGTGGCAGTCGCCTGGGGCACGCTGCTGGCCGGCGGCGCCGAGGCGCTGGGCCTGTCCAAGGAGCTGGGCGCGTTCATCGCCGGCTTCTGTCTGGCGTCGACGCCACTGCGTGAAGCCATCGCCAGTCGCCTGACCAGCCTGCGCGATTTTCTGCTGTTGTTCTTCTTCCTGCACCTGGGCATTCAGCTGGACTTTTCCTACCTGCACCAGCAGATCGGTAGCGCCGTGCTGCTGTCGCTGTTCGTGCTGATCGGCAACCCGCTGATCGTCATGGTCATCATGGGCGCCATGGGCTATCGCAAGCGCACCGGCTTCATGGCCGGGCTTACCGTGGCACAGATCAGCGAGTTCTCCATCATCTTCGTCGCCATGGGCATCAGCCTTGGCCATGTGGGCGGAGCGGCACTGGGGCTGACCACTCTGGTGGGGATCATCACCATCACCCTGTCCACCTACATGATTCTCTACTCGCAGCCGCTGTTCGAGCGCCTTTCACCTTGGCTCGGGATCTTCGAACGGCAGGTCGCCCATCGCGAAAGCGCCGAGGACAATGCCCCGGATCAGACGCAACCTGAAGTCATCGTGTACGGCCTGGGGCGCTATGGTCGCCAACTGGCCCATCGCCTGCAGGACGGTGGCCTGCGCGTACTGGGCGTGGACTTCGACCCGCAGGCACTGGCCAGTGCCCGCCAGGCAGGTCTGGCGGTGTGCTATGGCGATGCCGAAGATGCCGACTTCATCGCCCACCTGCCCCTGCAACAAGCGCGGGCGCTGGTCAGCACCATCCCGCAGCGCGAGGTCAATGCGCTGCTCCTGCGCGCCGCACGCAGTGCCGGCTTTCGCGGCAGCGTCACTCTCAGCGCCTTCCGCGAAGGCGATCTGGAGGCCTTCAATCGTGCGGGCGCTGCCAGCGTCCTGCAGCCTTACATCGATGCCGCCGACTCCGCCGCCCGGCGCTTGCTGCAAGAGGTCAATCGGCCGCTCAGTTGAACTGCGCGCAGCCCAGGCAGTACTCGGCGACCGGCAGAACGGCCAGACGCGCCGCCTCGATCGGCTCGCCACAGCACAGGCACTCGCCATAACGTCCCTCGGCCAGGCGCTGCCGGGCCTGACCCACCAGCAGCAGGCCATGCTCGGCCTCGGCCAGCAGCGCTTCGAGCACTTCGTCGTTCTGCCGCTGCTGCGCCTGCTCGGCGAAATCCGCCGAGTGACTGCGCCCCAGATCGCGGCGAATCGCCTCGGCGCGGGTCGTGTATTCATGCAGCAGAGCATCCAGCACATCACGGTGAGCCATGAGCAATCTCCTTGCGTTGAAGAGCGCTCAGTGTGATGCGCAGCGCGAAACCGGTGACTGACGCCGGTCAGCACTTGCGCGAAATGTATTGTTCGACGGCCTTGACACCGATCGACAGCCTGGCCAAAGCTCGGCCATCGCCATGACCAGAAGAACAGCGACCTTGAAACGGATATTCGCCGTCCTTGCCCTGAGCCTCAGCCTTCCCCTGCATGCCGCCACGCTCGAACAACTGGCCGACGATCCCTACTGGATCGCCCTCGGCCATTACGAAACCGACAAGCTCGGCGGCTGGCGCAGCTATGTCGACGACGAGGAGTTCTTTCTCGCAGAAGATGGCGACAGCAACCCGGCCGCCGAACTGCAGGCGAGCCTGAAGGCGCTGTACCAACCCGCCGAACTGGGCGACCGCCACCCGCAGTGCATCTACCCGGCGCGTACCCGTTGGCTCAAGGCGCAATTGCAACTCGATGACCTGCCCAGCCCCGATTGCAGCGAATTTCGCAACTGGTTCGCCGACGTCAATCCGCACAGCACGGTGCTGGTGTTCCCGGCGGCCTACCTGAACAGCCCGTCGTCGATGTTCGGCCATACCCTGCTGCGCATCGATCAGCACGATATCGACAGCCACAACACCGCGCTGCTGAGCTACGCGCTGAACTTCGGTGCCTTCATCGAAGGCGACGACAACAGCATCCTCTACGCTTGGCGCGGGCTGATGGGCGGCTACCCCGGCCTGTTCGCCCTGGTGCCGTATCGCGAGAAACTCAGCGAGTACAACCGCCTGGAAAACCGCGACCTGTGGGAATACCGGCTGAACCTGACGCCGGAAGAAACCGCGCGCATGGTCGAGCACGTCTGGGAGCTCAAGCAGATCCGCTTCGACTACTTCTTCTTCGACGAGAACTGCTCCTACCGCCTGCTGGAGCTGCTGGAAATCGCCCGCCCCGGCATCGAGCTGACCGAGCACTTCCCGCTCACCGCCATCCCCACCGACACCGTGCGCGCGGTCAAGGACGCCGGGCTGATCGAGCGCATCGACTATCGCCCCTCGCGTGAGCGCGAGCTGCTGGCGCGCGCCGAACCGCTCGATAGCGACGGACAGGCCTGGGTACTGCGCCTGCGCCAAGACCCGGCGATGCTCGATGACAGCGACTTCCTCGCCCTGCCGGCAGAACGTCGCGCGCTGATCCAGGACGCCGCCTTCCGCCTGGTGCGCTACCACGCCAACGATGAAGAGCGCAGCAGCAACGCCCAGCGCAGCTTCCAGTTGCTCGGTGCGATCAATCGCAACCCTCCACAGCCCCTGGAAGTCGAACGCCCGCCGTTGCCCGAGGAAGGCCACCAGTCGCGCACCTGGCAACTGGCCGGCGGCAGCCGCGATGACCGTGCCTTCGCCGAGTACGGCCTGCGCATGGCCTACCACGACCTCAACGACAACCTCGACGGTTTCCCCCTCGGCGCGCAGATCGAGATTCTCCAGCTCAAGCTGCGCCAGTACGAGAACAACCACTGGCAGCTGCAACGCCTGGACCTGGCCAACATCCGTTCGCTGACTCCGCGCAACGCCCTGCTGCAACCGCTTTCCTGGCAGATCGGCGGCGGCCTGGAGCGAGTACTCGGCGAAGATGGCGACACCCCGCTGGTCGGCCATATCAGCGGCGGCGCCGGCGCCACCTGGCAGTTGCACGAGGATCTGCTCGGCTTCGCCCTCGGCACCGCGCGCCTGGAATACAACGAGGATTTCGCCGCCGTCATCTCCACCGCCGCAGGCTTCAACAGCGGCCTGCTGTGGCGCAACCCTGTGGGCAACCTGACCCTGGAAGCCGCTGGCGACTATTTCCATAACGGCGAAGTACGCAGGCGCCTGTCGCTCAACCAGCAGTGGGAAGTGTCACGCAACCTCGGCCTGCGCCTGAGCGCCCAGCGCGAGTTCAGCCAGCTCGCCAGCCCGGTCAACGAGGTGAAGCTGGAGCTGCGCTGGTATCACTACTGACGCACCAACGCACTGACGACAGGCTTCTATACTGAGATTCCCGCCACCCGTTTCAGGAGAGTCGCCATGCGCCGCACACTCATGTTTCTCGCCGCTGCCCTGATCAGCCTGCCACTGTGGGCCATGCATTGTCCGCAGGACATGGCCAAGATCGATGCCCTGCTGCAAAGCGATCCGCCCGCCGATCCCGAGGTGCTGGCCAAGGTGCAGGAACTACGCGCCGAGGGCGAAGCCCTGCACAAGGCCGGCGATCATGCCGAGTCGGTCAAGGTGCTGGGCGAAGCCCTCGACCTGCTGGCCGCCAGCGAATGAATAACGCTGGGCTCGCTCAATAACCGCTGTACAGCAAGCCCAGCGCGACCTGACGCACCTCCTGCAGATCCACCGGTTTGCTCAGACAGGCCGAAGCGCCGCGCGCCTTGGCATCCTCGAACAAACGTGCGTCGGCCACCGCGCTGATCACCATCACCGGAACATCACGCAAGCGCGGCTCGGCGCGCATGGCGTCGAGAACATCCAGCCCGTTGCCGTCAGGCAGGTCGATATCCAGCAATACCAATGCCGGCTCACTTTCCTGCAACTCGGCCAGTGCCCGCTGGCATGAACTCACGCCCCTGACCTCGGCAAACTCGCGCAACGATGCCTGCAGGATCTTCATGCAGGCCGGGTGATCCTCCACGCACAACACCTGTACCAGACTCTGCACGGCCTGCGCCGGCACCTCGGCGGTCTCGTCGTCCTGCCCATCGGGGCTGGCCGCACTGGGTATGTCGAGCCAGAACCGGCTACCAACGCCGGGTTCGCTACGCACACCGATTTCGCCTTCCATCAGCGTGGCCAGCTCGCGGCAAAGCACCAGCCCGATGCCGGTGCCGGGAATATTCGAGCTCTCCCGGCCGAGACGCTGAAACGGCTGGAACAACTGCGCCTGCTGCTCGCGGGAAAGACCCGGCCCAGTGTCGTCGACCCACAAGCGCACACAGTCGGCACGCACCTCGTAGCCCATGCGGATCATGCCGCGCGGGCTGTTGTACTTGATCGCATTGGAAAGCAGGTTGAGCAGAATCTGCCGTACCCGACGCGGATCGCCCTGCACGAACAAGGGTGGATTAGCCGCCTCCATTACCTGCAATTGCAGCTGTTTCTGCTGCACTTCGGGCTGCACCAGCTCCGCACAACCGCTGAGCAGCGCGCCGATTTCGATCGCCTGGAACTGCAACTGCTGGCGCCGGCTCTCGATACTCGACAAGTCGAGAATGTCGTCGACCAACGAAGTGAGATGGCGACTGGCGGTGACGATCTCGCGCGCGTAATCGGTCTCCAGCCTGGCGTCCTGCTTGTCCTGCGCCTCCATCTCGATCAACTGGGCGAAGCCATGGATGGCGTTGAGCGGTGTGCGTAGCTCGTGGCTCATGCTCGACAGAAAGCGACTCTTGGCCTGGCTGGCCGCGTGCGCTTCAAGGCTGGCGTGGCGCAGTTCTTCCTGCACCTGCTTGAGCCGAGTGATGTCGACGTGCGTGCCGGCAATGCGCAGCGGCCAGCCGCTCGCGTCACGCGCCAGGACCTTGCCACGGCTGAGCAGCCAGAGGTAATCGCCACGACAGTCGAGATAGCGGTATTCGGCGTCGAAGTATTCCTCGCCACTGTCGGCGAACAGCTTGCGCAGATGACGCAGACGCTCCAGATCATCGGGGTGTACGCGCCGGTTGAACTCGCTCAGCGTCAAGTGATGCGCTCCCAGGCCAAAACGCCTGACGAAGCGCTCGCTGAGATCGATGGTCAGATCCGTGGTATCGATCTGCCAGAGGCTTTCAGTCGTGCTCTCCAGCACCAGTTGCAGAATGCTTTGCGCCTCCTGCCGCTCATGCTCGCTGGCCTTGAGCTGCTTGCCGGCCTGCTGCACGGCATCGGCCAGGCGACTGACCTCGGCGATATGACTGTCCGGCACGGCTGGCAAATACTTGCCCTGGCCCAGGCTGGTCGCCATGTCGACGATGCCATCGATGGGCTCGGCCAGTTGCTTGCTCAGCTTGCGCGAACGCAGCCACATCAGGGCGAAGAACAGCAGATAGAAGGCTGCCAGACCGGCAATCAGCAGATAGCCGATCTGCATGTAACGTTCGGCCAGCTGGTTGGTTTCCTGGAAGATCTGCTCCTCGTCCACCACCAGCAGCAAGCGCCAGCCGGTTTGCGGAATCTCGCTCCAGGCCACCAGTTGCCTGCGGCCGCCGAGCAGCACCTCCTGCACGTTGCCATTGCCCTCGTTCATTGCCTGCAGCAACGGCTCCATGCCCTCACGCTTGGCCAGGTTGAAGTCCTCGGGCTTGAGTACCTCACGGCGCACGGCCTCCTCGTAGGAGTACTGGGTCAACTCCCGCAGGCCGAAATCCAGCTCCCCGGCCTTCGGCAACGCCATGATGTTGTGCTCATGGCTGACCAGCATCGCGTAGCCCTGCCAGGGCACGTCGAGTTCGGCGATCTCGCCCAGCACCTGGCTGACGGTCACGTCCAGACCGACCACGCCTTCGAGGAAATCATCGCGATACACCGGGGCGATGGCCGACATCATCCAGCCCAGGCCCGCCGGATCGAGGTAAACCTCGGTCCAGATCACCTTGCGCTCGGGGTTGTGCTTGGCGTCGGCGAGGTAATAGAAGTTGTAATCGGGTATCACCATGTCGTGGGGATACTGCGCCGGCGTATCGAACCAGGGATAGATGCGGTTGTAGCTGTCCCAGGTATTGAAATACAGCGCCGCTACCAGCGGGCTGGCCTGCTGGATCGAACGCATCAGCGGATCGAGTTGCGACAGACGCATGACCTTGGCGTGATCCTGCTGGGCAAGTGGCGTGCTGTTGGCATAGAAGGATGCTGCGCGCCCGTCATCGCTGCGGGTATAGAACACGCCACTGTCAGTGACCGCGTGGCGTTGGCGCTCAAGCTCATCGGCCTGGAAACGGGTATCGAGCAACGCTTTGTGAGCGCCGTCGCGGTATACCTGCACCAGCGATTCGATAGAACGCAGCCGCCCGTCGATGATCTGCGCTTCGCGCAACGCGGCACTGGCCAGATCTTTCACGGCCGTTTCCTGCAGATGCTCGATCTGCGCGTCACGAATCGCCTGATTGCTCAGCAGATACACCGCGATCAGCACCGACTCCACCAGAATCAGCGGGATCAGCGCGCTTTGCACGAACGCTCGCCAGATCCACTGACGTAGAGGGTAGCGGCTAGAACTCGGCATTACAGCTCCTTTGCAGAGGACGCGGGCAGATGCGAGGCGCCATCATAGCTTCCCGCGATGGAATCCGCAGTCGACGCTGAGGAACCTTTGCCGTACACTCTGAGTCCTATCTGTAACCGAAAAGTTTTGGGGCCGATTAGGATTCGACGCCGGTAGCGAAGCTCGAGGTGCATGCCGACTTGGTAACAGAAGTCGTAAATCAACTGTTGCAACTTTCTATAGTTGCCAATGACGAAAACTACGAGGGCTACGCTCTCGCTGCGTAAGCGGCGCGACTAGTCCTTCTGGTAGCTTCGGCTCCAGCGATCACTAGGGGATGCCTGTAAACCTGAAGTGATTGTCATGCAGAACAGGATCGCCGCGTAGTACGTTGTGGACGAAGTGGCTAAAACTTACACAACTCGCCCAATGCACCCTGCCCGTCGGGCGGCTGAGGGTTAACTCAATAGACACGGCTAAGCATGTAGTACCGACAGTGGAGAACTGGCGGACGGGGGTTCAAATCCCCCCGGCTCCACCAAATAAACCCCTGATTTTCCTAGAGAAAGTCAGGGGTTTTTCTTTGGGGTGTCGAAAAGGTGTCGAAACGGCTTTTTCACCGTGCCCAGCCAACGGAACGGAAATCAAACCCAAGCGTCCAACGACTCAAGTAGCTGCGAACTCCGTTTACGGGTAGCCGAACTGCAGCGCTTGAGTTCAGGAGCACAACAATGAATTACATGACATTGATCACGCTTATGTCAGTTCTTGCGCTGACCGGCTGCAGCTTCAGCGCGCCAGGCGTTCACGCCCGTATAGGTGACGCAGACGCCATTCGCTTAGACATCGGCGATCATCGCGGCGGAAATTTTTGCCCACCAGGGCATCGTATGAAAGGAAATTGCTAAATGACCACACGAATTGTCGCCCTGATCATGGCTGCGGTTCTTATTTCGGGCTGTAGCTTGAGGCTACCAGGCATAGGCATTGATATTGGCGACGGCGGCGGCGGTCCACCCCACTGCCCACCGGGTCAAGCCAAGAAAGGGAGATGCTAGAGCGAATCCTACCGCTCTGGGCCTGAATCTGGTCGTGTAGTGAAAAGGTCGGCATTGCCGGCCTTTTTTATTTGTTAACCGCCTAAGCCTAACTAAGCGGTCCAAACCTAACAGCATCCTGCAGATGATCCGGCGCCAAGTGCGCATGGTCATGACCAGGCTGGAGTGACCCAGGATTTTCTGCAGGGTAAGGATGTTGCCGCCGTTCTGGATGAAGTGGCTGGCGAAGGTGTGGCGCAGGGGGGGGCGGCCCGGCCTTTCGGTAGGCGGATGGTAGTCCTGGCCAGGGCGCGACGGAAGGAGGTGATGGCCGAGTTCGGCTGACCGTGTTGCTTCCTGTGCCTGACGATCTTGGCTTCTAGCTCTGCAGTGATCGGCACCGAACGAACTTTGCCGCTCTTGGTTCCGCTGAAGGTGACAACGTCATTGCGCAGGCCGGTCGGTTTCAGCTTCTCAGCCTCTGACCATCGAGCACCGGTGACCAAGCAGATCAGGACGATTATCTCGACGTGCGGGTTGTCGCAGCCGCGCCGGATCTCTTCCAGCAGCTCAGCAATCTGTTCGGTGGTGAGCCAGGACAGCTCCCGTTCCTGCACCTTGAGGGGCTTCACCAGGGCGAGCGGATTGGCGTAGTCGATCACACCCAAGCCATGTAGCTCGTTGTAGACCGCACGCAGGTAGCCCAGCTCGTTGCGTAGTGGTCCCCTGATGCCGGACACCCATCTAGAGCGAGAATGCTCGCCATAGAGAGGTGCCTGATGACCAAGCAACGTCGTTCCTTACGCCCGAGCTCAAACGAGAGGCCGCTGGCCTAGTGCTCGATCAGAGATACAGCCATATCGAAGCAGCTCGCTCGCTGGGGCTGGTTGAATCGGCGCTTCGGCGCTGGGTGAAACAGCTCCAAGAGGAGCGCCAGGGCGTTACCCCGAAGAGCAGAGCATTGATTCCCTAACAGCAGAATATCCAGGAGCTGGAGGTCAGGATCGACCGACTGGAACGGGAGAAAGCGATCCTAAGAAAGGCCACCGCTCTCTTGATGTCGGACGAATTCAATCGCACGCGCTGATAGACCAGTTGAGTGAGCGGGCGTCGGTGGAAGTGGTCTGTTCAGCGTTCGACCTGGTGCGGCCTTGCTACCACGCCCATCGCCTACGCCGCTGCCGTGTTGATGCACGCCGCATTGCACTGCGCAGTCAGGTCAATCAGCTGTTCAACCAGAGTCGAGGATACGTCCGAAGGAGGCTGGCGTTGCAACAGCATGCATCTCGAACAGCTTACCCATGTTGCAAATTCTTAAAAAACAAGACTAGGCATGCGCAACCAGCAGCCCGGCGAGTTGACGAGCCGCGGTACTGGCTTGTACCCGAGTCAGTGCCGCATATCCCAAGATGAACGCTGGCGGCAGAACGATGTTCCGACAAGAGTTTTCAAGAGGCTGAAGAAATAGCCCCAACTCGGAGGCTGAGCTCATTAAGCGCCCCAGGTCAACACTGGATGACGGCCAGAGTATTAAGTGAAATCCAGCATGCTCACCGGAAATCCGATAACACCCAGCAGCCTCTCTTGACAATGTCTCAACAACCACATCGCGTAAAGTTTGATATTCTTTACGAGCACGACGGATGTGTCTCAGAAAAGCAGGCCCACGCATAAATTCGGCAAGGCCAAACTGCTCCGAAACCCCCACGCTACGTCCTATCGTCCTCCATAAGTTTAGAATGTCTTTATGCAACTCTGGCGGCGCGATCATATAGCCTATGCGCAAATTAGAGAACAAGGCTTGATTAAAGCTTCCGCAGTAGATGACCCGTCCTAAAGCATCAATGGATTTCAACGCAGGCAGTGGAGCACTCTGATAGTTGAATTCACTGTCATAGTCATCCTCAATGATCCACGCCCCCTGC
>CAMPIF010000133.1 GCA_946886245.1 Ectopseudomonas composti
GCTCCGGCCTGGCGGTCGGCCGTACCTTGGTAGCGGTACTGGAGAATTACCAGCAGGCCGACGGCAGCATCCGTGTGCCCGAGGTTCTGAAGCCCTATATGGGCGGCATCGAAGTGATCGGCTGAGCCGGTGCTAAAAGCGGGGTGGCGGGCCACCCCGTTTTCAGGCGGCACGCCTGACGATGATGACCGCGCGTAGGGTGCGCTGTGCGCACCAAGGCTTTCCACCGTAGCTTGGTGCGCGCGGCGCACCCTACGACCGCCCTCTGATGAGGCTGATCTGATGCAATTCCTTCCGCTGTTCCACAAGCTGCAGGGTCGCCTGGTACTGGTGATCGGCGGTGGTGAGGTCGCGCTGCGCAAGGCGCGCCTGCTAAGCGACGCTGGTGCTGTTTTGCGCGTGGTCGCCCCGCAGATCCGTGGCGAGCTGCAGGAGCTGGCCGGCCCTGGCGGCATCTTCCTGCGTGGCTACGCGAGCAGCGACTTGCAGGGCGTTGCCCTGGTCATTGCCGCGACCGATGACGTGCCGCTCAATGCGCAGATTTCTGCCGAGGCCCAGGCGTTGGGCATCCCCGTCAACGTGGTGGATGCGCCGGCGCTGTGCAGCGTGATCTTTCCGGCCATCGTCGATCGCTCGCCCCTGATCGTCGCGGTCAGCAGTGGCGGCGATGCACCGGTGCTGGCACGGCTGATCCGCGCCAAGATCGAAACCTGGATTCCGGCTACCTATGGCCAGTTGGCCAATCTGGGCAAGCGCTTCCGTGAGCGAGTCAAGCAGCTGTTTCCCGATGTGCAGCAGCGCCGCGTGTTCTGGGAAGATGTCTTCCAGGGGCCGATCGCCGAGAGCGTGTTTGCCGGCAAGCCGCAGGAGGGTGAGCGCCTGCTGGAGGAGCGCCTGGCCGGCGCGGCGCCGCGCGCGCTGGGTGAGGTCTATCTGGTCGGTGCCGGGCCGGGCGATCCCGACCTGCTGACCTTCCGCGCGCTGCGCCTGATGCAGCAAGCCGATGTGGTGCTGTACGACCGTCTGGTAGCACCCGCCATCATCGAGCTGTGCCGTCGTGATGCCGAGCGCATCTATGTCGGCAAGCGCCGCGCCGATCACGCCGTGCCGCAGGAGCAGATCAACCAGTTGCTGATCGATCTGGCCCGTCAGGGCAAGCGTGTGCTGCGCCTGAAGGGTGGCGATCCGTTCATCTTCGGCCGGGGTGGTGAGGAGATCGAGCAACTGGCGGCGGAAGACATTCCCTTTCAGGTCGTGCCGGGTATCACCGCTGCCTCCGGTTGCGCGGCCTATGCCGGCATCCCGCTGACCCATCGCGATCATGCGCAGTCCGTGCGTTTCGTTACCGGCCACCTCAAGGACGGCAGCAGCAACCTGCCGTGGCAAGATCTGGTGGCGCCCGGGCAAACCCTGGTGTTCTACATGGGCCTGGTCGGCCTGCCGGGTATCTGCGAGCAGCTGATCGCTCACGGCCGTTCAGGCGCTACGCCTGCGGCGCTGGTGCAACAGGGCACTACGCAGAACCAGCGGGTGTTTACCGGCACGCTGGAAACCCTGCCGGAGCTGGTCGCCGAGCACGACGTGCATGCGCCCACGCTGGTAATCGTCGGGGAGGTGGTCACCCTGCGTGACAAGCTGGCCTGGTTCGAAGGCGCCCAGGGCAGCATCTGATACGTCGGGTGGATCACGCTTCATTGATCGACCATCGTCGGGTATTGGTGGATGAAAAGGTGTCATCCACCCTGCGGTCTTAGCCCTGAGCCTTTTGCCACACGCCTTTGCCCGGCAGGCGCTGGCGATCATGTGGGCTGGTGAAGTCCTGTAGCGGTCCTTTGGGAATCACGCCGGTCGGGTTGATGGTGGCGTGGCTGGCGTAGTAGTGCGATTTGATGTGGGTGAAATCCACGGTCTCGGCGATCCCCGGCCACTGATACAACTCGCGCAGCCAGTTGGACAGGTTCGGGTAGTCCTCGATGCGCCGCAGGTTGCACTTGAAGTGGCCGTGATAGACGGCATCGAAGCGAATCAGCGTGGTGAACAGGCGAATGTCCGCTTCGGTCAGGTATTCGCCGGCCAGATAGCGATTCTCGCCCAGCAGCGCATCCAGTTCATCGAGCATGGCGAACAGCTCGTCGAAGGCCTCTTCATAGGCCTCCTGGGTGGTGGCGAAGCCTGCGCGGTAGACGCCGTTGTTCACCGCCGGGTAGATGCGCTCGTTGAGCTGGTCGATGCGCTCGCGCAGCGGCTCGGGGTAGAAGTCCAGGCCGTTGCCGGTGAGGCCGTCGAATGCGCTGTTGAACATGCGGATGATCTCCGCCGACTCGTTGCTGACGATGCCGCCAGTCTGCTTGTCCCATAGCACGGGCACGGTGACGCGGCCGGTGTAATGAGGATCATCGGCCGTGTAGCGTTGATGCATGTAGCCGAGGTTGTCGAGGTGGTCACTGCTGGAACCGAAGCTGCGGTCGAAGGTCCAGCCCTGTTCGCGCATCAGCCAGCTCACCACCGATACATCGATCAGCGATTCGAGGCCTTTGAGCTTGCGCAGGAGCAAGGTGCGGTGGGCCCAGGGGCAGGCCAGCGAGACGTACAGGTGATAACGCCCGGCCTCGGCATTGAAACCGCCGTCACCACTTGGCCCGGCGCTGCCGTCGGCGGTTACCCAGTTGCGGCGTTGTGCGCTTTCGCGCTGGAAGCGGCCGCTGTCGCCGGTGTCGTACCACTGGTCGTGCCAGCGTCCATCGATCAACAAGCCCATGACGCGTGCCTCCGTTCTGAATGAATCCGGAGTCTAGCGTCATGAGCTCGATTGAACGGTGGAAAAAGCTGGCTTAAATGATCGGCTGGCTAGATTGAAGGCGTGCATCCCAGTACTGCCGGGCCTGCTGGAACGCCGCCTCGCGGCCCAGGCCCAGGCCGCGCAATGCGACGGCCATGGTGGCTATCACTGCCAGGCGACCGTACGCGTCATCATGCTCGCCGCGCCAGAACGCGCCCAACACGGCTGGGTCGAGTCGTTCGGGTTTGACATGCCGCTGCGCCGACAGCGCAGGCCATTCTTCGTCCCAGTCCTCGCCATCGAGGGTGCCATGGAGATGGCACGCACCGTCCGGATTGACCTCGACTTCGCCGCCCTCGCCCTTGATCACGATGGCATGGTCACCCAGCAGGCGACTGGCTTCGCGGTGCACGGCCTGATAACCGGGATGGAAGATGCTCTGCAGCCCGCAGCGGGCGCCGAGCGGGTTGATCACGCGGGCCAGGGAATGAATGGGCGAGCGCAGGCCCAGGGTGTTGCGCAGGTCGATCATGCGTTGCAGCGCCGGCATCCAGTTGCCCAGGTAGCTGTAGGCCAGATTGTCCTTGGCGAGTGCTGCTTCCACTGTCTGCCAGTCGTCGCAGCTGGGGATATCCAGTTGCTCCAGCAATTGCTCGGTATACATGCGGCCTGCGGTATGGGCGCCGCCGCCGTGCATGAAGATGCGCACGCCGCTGGCGGCCAGCGCCTTGGCAGCCAGCAGATACCAGGGCAGGTGGCGTTTCTTGCCGGCATAGCTGGGCCAGTCCAGGTCGACCTGGATGGCGGGTGCGGAGAGCCTTGGGCGTATGGCTTCGGTGAAACCGGCAAGTTCCTCGGCGCTTTCTTCCTTGTGCCGCAGCAGCATCAGAAAGGCGCCTAGCTGGGTGTCCTCGACCTTGCCGTCGAGCAGCATGCCCATGGCTTCGCGGGCTTCCTCGCGAGTCAGGCCGCGCGCACCGCGCTTGCCCTTGCCGAGAATGCGCACGAACTGGGCGAAAGGGTGTTCGGCGGGGGTGATCAGGTTCATAGGCAATTGGTCGGTTTCGGCAGGCCGGCCAGCTTGGCGGCGAGTTTGGCGGGCGTACCCTTGAACAGGCGATTGAGGTGCAGACTGTTACCCTTGTCCGTGCCCAGTTTCAGGGCGGCGTACTTGATCAGCGGACGGTTGGCCGGCGACAGCTGAAACTCGGCGTAGAAGGCGCGCAGCAGTTCGAGAATTTCCCAGTGCTGGTCACTCAGCTGCAACGCTTCCGCCGCGGCCAGCGCCTCGGCTACGGGGCGTGACCAGTCCTTCAGGTCGACCAGGTAGCCGTCCTTGTCCAGAGCGATTTCGCGTCCGGCGACGTTGAGCGTGCTCATAGCCAGCTGTTGACCTTGGCGTAGCGGGTGCATAGCTCGACGAACCCCGGGTAGTCCACGACCTGCGCGCGCTCGGGCGCCTGCAGGGCGCGGGCAGCGAGGTCTTCGTCCATGACGTAGAGCGCAACGCTGGCGGGCATCAATTGCAGTGCCTGCAGGTTGGCCGTGCCGGGCTGCAGCGCGTAGACCGCATCGCCACAGAGCAGCAGGGCGTCAGCAGCGCCCAGCAGGCGCAGGCAGCTGGCCAGACGGCTGTCGGCGAACGGCGAATGGGAAAGCATGTGCAGGGTGGCCATCAGAGGGTGATCACCTGGTCATAGCGGTCGAGGAGGGTGGTCAGCGCGCTGTCGTCCAGCCGCTGTACCGCCAGATTCAGTTCGGCATCGCTCAGGCCGCGCTCGGCCAGGCTGCGCTGGCTGGCGTACAGGTCTTCCACGCCGAACATCGGCAGGGCCTGGAGATTCGCGCCAAGGTCTTTCTGCTGTAGTGCGTCCGATTGCTGGGTTTTGCTCAGCTGGAATACGCCGTCGTCGAGAAACAGCATGCCGATTGGCAGGTCGAAGGCGCCGCCAGCCAGGGCAATATCCAGCGCCTCGCGTGCGCCGGGGCCGCTCCATGGAGCCTGACGGCTGATGATCAGCAGGGACTTGCTCACTATTGGCCTCCGAAGCAGATCAGTCGGTCGGCCTGTTGCGCCGCTTCATGCAATTGGCCTAACCCGGATAGCTCCCAGGGGGCTTCGAGGTTGGCAGCCGGCCTGGCATGACGCTGCGCTTCTTCGGCATTGAGCACGCCGCGACGCAGGGCGGCGGCGATACAGACCACGGCGTCCAGGCCGTTGGCGCTGACGAACTCGCGCCACTCGCTGGGTAGATCCAGCTCGTCCTGAGGGCTGACCACGTTGCTGGCGGCGCTGTGCACGCCGTCCTGGTAGAAGAACAGACGAACGATTTCGTGGCCGCCGGCCAGTGTCGCTTGGGCAAAGCGCAGGGCGCGGCGGGAGGCTGGCTGATGAGGTGCGGCGAACAGGGCAATGGCAAACTTCATGGGGCGTCCGGCGAGGTAAAACTGGGCCAATGATAAGGCCAGGACCGCTGGCAAACAAAGAATCACTGCAGTGGAGGCAGGCAGTCGCGCAAGAAAAAGCCCGCCGAAGCGGGCTTGAAGGGGGACGAAAGCTATCAGTCGTCGCCACCCATGATGCCGAAGATCTGCAGCAGGCTGACGAACAGGTTGTAGATCGATACGTACAGGCTGATGGTAGCCATGATGTAGTTGCGCTCACCACCATGGATGATGGCGCTGGTCTGGAACAGGATGCAGACCGAGGAGAACAGCACGAAGCCAGCACTGATCGCCAGTTGCAGGCCGCTGATCTGGAAGAAGAAGCTGGCAACCACGGCGCCCAGCAGAACGAAGAAGCCTGCAGTGATGAAGCCGCTGAGGAAGCTCATGTCCTTGCGGGTGGTCAGCACGTAGGCAGACAGGCCGAAGAACACCAGTGCGGTCATGGCAAAGGCGGAGCTGATGACTTCAGCGCCGTTCGCCATGCCCAGGTAGCGGTTGAGGATCGGGCCCAGGGTGTACCCCATGAAACCGGTCAGCGCGAGGGTAGAAAGCAGGCCCCACGAAGAGTTGCGCAGCTTGGCGGTGAGGAAGAACAGACCGTAGAAGCCGATCAGCACAACGAAGATGTTCGGATAAGGAACGTTGGCGCGCTGCGAGATGAAGGCAACCAGGCCGCTGAAGGCCAGGGTGATGGCCAGTAGGCCGTAGGTATTGCGCAGAACGCTGCTGACTTCCTGTTGCTCAACCTGAGAATGGTTGAGTGCATAATCTCGCTCTTGCATGGCGACGCTCCTGTGGCTACGAGGCTTTAAATCCAGATGCATGGGATCATAACAGAGCAGGATTGCCTGCCAAGACTTAGAGTTTGACAGTGTGTTGCGTTCCGGTAAGATTGCCGCCCGCACTGCTGTGGAGGTTTCAGTCTTGGCCTCCACGCTCAGAATTTGGAAGCGTGGCCGAGTGGTTTAAGGCAACGGTCTTGAAAACCGTCGATGGGCAACTATCCGTGAGTTCGAATCTCACCGCTTCCGCCAATTCTCTAAATTGCCACGACGCAATTGCTGATCTTAATCTGGCGCTTGCTTTTTGACTCTCGTGCGCCAAGCTAGGTCAGGCCCTGGCTTTTTGTTAAGGTGACCGGCAAGTTCAATCTCACCGTCGTTGCACGGTGGCTGACAAGGTGCAACGAGGTGGCGATTGATTAGGGTCCTGGTTGTCGATGATCACGATCTGGTCCGCACGGGCATCACCCGTATGCTGTCCGATATCGACGGTCTGCAAGTCGTGGGCGAAGCCTGCACCGGCGAAGAGGCCCTGCTCAAGGTTCGCGAACTCAAGCCCGACGTGGTCCTGATGGACGTCAAAATGCCCGGCATTGGCGGCCTGGAAGCCACCCGTAAGCTGATGCGCAGCCATCCCGATATCAAGGTCGTCGCCGTTACCGTGTGCGAGGAAGATCCTTTCCCGACGCGCCTGCTACAGGCGGGCGCTGCCGGTTATCTGACCAAGGGTGCGGCGCTGGATGAGATGGTGCAAGCCATCCGCCTG
Organism: Ectopseudomonas composti; assembly: GCA_946886245.1. The sequence continues at coordinate 6,776 of CAMPIF010000133.1, forward strand.
GTGTTCGCCGGCCAGCGCTACATCGACCCGCAGATCGCCCAGCAACTGGCGCTGAAATCCTTCCAGCCGCAGACCAATAGCTCGCCATTCGATCTGTTGTCCGAGCGCGAAATCCAGATCGCTCTGATGATCGCCAACTGCCACAAGGTGCAGAACATCTCGGACAAGCTGTGCCTGTCGCCGAAGACGGTCAACACCTACCGCTACCGCATTTTCGAGAAGCTTTCCATCACCAGCGACGTCGAGTTGGCTCTGCTCGCGGTTCGCCACGGCATGGTCGACGCCGTCAACTGATAATGTCCGCCCCATTCGATTCGAGCGCCTTCCTGGCGACCTGCAGTGGTCGCCCTGGTGTCTATCGCATGTTCGATGACGAGGCCCGCCTGCTCTACGTCGGCAAGGCGAAGAACCTCAAGAAGCGTCTCTCCAGTTATTTTCGCAAGACCGGCCAGGCGCCCAAGACCGCAGCGCTGGTGGTACGCATCGCGCAGATCGAAACCACCATCACCGCCAACGAGACCGAGGCGCTGCTGCTCGAGCAGACGCTGATCAAGGAGTGGCGGCCGCCGTACAACATCCTGCTGCGCGACGATAAGTCCTACCCCTACGTATTTCTCTCCGACGGCGAATTTCCGCGTCTCGGCATTCACCGTGGCGCGAAGAAGGCCAAGGGCCGCTATTTCGGCCCTTATCCCAGCGCCCTGGCGATTCGCGAGAGTCTGAGCCTGTTGCAGAAGACTTTTCTGGTTCGCCAGTGCGAGGACAGCTACTACAAGAACCGCACGCGCCCTTGTCTGCAATATCAGATCAAACGCTGCAAAGGCCCTTGCGTCGGCCTGGTCAGCCCACAAGAGTACGCCGAGGACGTGCGTCACTCGGTGATGTTTCTCGATGGTCGCAGCAATGCACTGAGTGAGGAGCTCTCCGCCAATATGGAGAAGGCCTCCATGGCGCTGGAGTTCGAGCGCGCCGCTGAGCTGCGCGATCAGATCGCCTTGCTGCGCCGCGTGCAGGATCAGCAGAGCATGGAAGGTGGTACCGGCGACGTCGACGTGGTGGCGGTGATGCTCACCCCGGGCGGTGCCTGCGTGCACCTGATCAGCGTGCGTGGTGGACGGGTGCTGGGCAGCAAGAATTTCTTCCCGCAGGTGGCGATCGAAGAGGAGGGCGGTGAGGTGCTGATGGCCTTCCTCGCCCAGTACTACCTGGGCAATGCCGAGCGCGATCTACCCAGCGAGCTGATCGTCAATGTGCAGCATGAAGACTTCGCCACGCTGATCGAGGCCATCGAATCGCTACGCGGCCGTAGCCTCAGCATCAGCATCAGTTTGCGCGTGCGCGGTACGCGCGCGCGCTGGCAGCAGCTCGCCGTGACCAATGCCGAGCAGGCGCTGGCCGCGCGCCTGGCCAATCGACAGCACCTGGCCGAGCGCTTCGACGCGCTGGCCGCCGTGCTGGAAATGGACGAGCCGCCGCAGCGCATGGAGTGCTTCGATATCAGTCACTCCAGCGGTGAGGCGACGGTCGCCTCCTGCGTGGTATTCGGTCCCGAAGGCCCGCTGAAATCCGATTACCGTCGCTTCAATATCGAAGGCGTCACCGCTGGCGACGACTACGCCGCCATGCATCAGGCGCTGACCCGGCGCTTCAGCAAGATCAAGGATGGCGAAGGCAAGTTGCCCGATGTGCTGCTGGTGGATGGTGGCAAGGGGCAGTTGGCCATGGCGCGTGAGGTGCTGCAGGAATTGGCCGTGCCGGATCTGATCCTGCTTGGCGTGGCCAAGGGCACGACGCGCAAGCCTGGCCTCGAAGTGCTTTACCTGAACGACGCCGAGCATGAGTTCACCTTGCCCGGCAATTCGCCGGCGCTGCATCTGATCCAGCAGATCCGTGATGAGTCGCACCGTTTTGCGATTACCGGGCATCGTGCGCGCCGCGGCAAGACGCGGCGCACCTCGACGCTGGAAGAAGTGGCAGGCATCGGCCCGAAGCGGCGGCGCGAGCTACTCAATCACTTTGGCGGGCTGCAGGAGCTGTCCCGTGCCAGCGCCGAAGAAATCGCCAAAGCGCCCGGAATCAGTAAAAAGCTCGCCGAGTTGATTTATGACACTCTGCACAGCGAGTAGAATGCCCGCTCACCTCGCAGCCCAGTTGTGCCGATGAACATCCCCAACTTGCTTACCGTGCTCCGGGTCGCACTGATCCCGGTCTTCATCCTGCTGTTCTATTTACCGTTCTCCTGGAGCTATTGGGCTGCCAGCGGCGTCTTCGCCGTTGCTGCCGTGACCGACTGGCTCGATGGCTACCTGGCCCGCCGTTGGGAGCAGGGCACGCCTTTCGGCGCCTTCCTCGACCCGGTCGCAGACAAATTGATGGTGGCGGTGGCATTGGTGCTGCTAGCCGCCGAACACGCCAATCTCTGGCTGACCCTGGCTGCCGCGACCATCATCGGGCGCGAGATCGTCGTGTCTGCATTGCGTGAATGGATGGCCGAACTCGGTGCTCGTGCGCATGTCGCGGTGTCCAACCTTGGCAAGTGGAAAACCGCAGCGCAGATGCTGGCGCTGGTCATCCTGCTGGGCAATCCACCGGTATTCACCTTCTGGGTCGTGCTCGGATACATCCTGCTGGTGGTCGCAGCCGTGCTGACA
>CAMPIF010000134.1 GCA_946886245.1 Ectopseudomonas composti
TATCCTTGATCGCCGCGCAGATCTCGTCGGTGCTGACGGTGATCACCTCGTCGACGTGATCCTTGCAGATGTCGAAGGTGTGCTGACCGATCTGCGCCACCGCCACGCCATCGGCGAACAACCCGACTGTCGGCAGCACCACGCGTTCGCCAGCCGCGATGGCGGCCTGCAGGCAGTTGGAATCGTCCGGCTCGACGCCGATCACCTTGATTTCCGGACGCAGGTATTTGACGTACGCCGCGATGCCGGCGATCAGACCGCCGCCACCGACCGGCACGAAGATGGCATCGATATGGCCCTGATGCTGGCGCAGCACCTCCATGGCCACGGTGCCCTGGCCGGCGATCACCAGCGGATCGTCGTACGGGTGAATGTAGGTGTAGCCCTTCTCTTCAACCAGCTTCAGCGAATGCGCCAGCGCCTCGGGGAAGGCGTCGCCGTGCAGCACCACCTTGCCGCCTCGCGAGCGCACGCCCTGCACTTTCAGCTCAGGCGTGGTGCGTGGCATGACGATGGTCGCCTTCACCCCCAGGTGCTTGGCCGCCAGGGCCAGGCCCTGCGCGTGGTTGCCGGCCGAGGCGGTGACCACGCCACGCGCCAGTTCTTCGGCGGGCAGTTGCGCCAGCTTGTTGTAGGCGCCGCGAATCTTGAACGAGTACACCGGCTGCAGATCTTCGCGCTTGAGCAGAATCTGGCTGCCCAGCCGCTCACTGAGCTGACGGGCGGGTTGCAGCGGGGTTTCCACCGCGACGTCATAAACGCGCGAGGTGAGGATCTTCTTCACGTACTGTTCGAGCATGGCGATTTCGCAGGCAGTCGGGCTTTGAGAGGACTGCCGAGTCTACCCCAGCGCCGCGTTGGACGACCATACGAAACACCTGGGTTCTGCCCCGTCAGCACGTCACTTGCGGCTATAATTCGCGCCTACTTCCTACACCTTCCCAGGCATTCTCCCGCGATGAACCAGGATCAGCTGAAACAGGCCGTGGCCCAGGCCGCCGTCGACCACATTCTCCCGCGCCTCGACAGCAAGAGCATCGTCGGCGTCGGCACCGGCTCCACCGCCAACTTCTTCATCGACGCGCTAGCCAGGCACAAGATGGACTTCGATGGCGCCGTCGCCAGCTCCGAAGCCACCGCCGCACGCCTGAAGGGCCACGGCATCCCGGTCTACGACCTCAACAGCACCGCCGAACTGGAGTTCTACGTCGACGGCGCCGACGAGAGCGACGAGCATCTGCACCTGATCAAGGGCGGCGGCGCGGCGCTGACTCGCGAGAAGATCGTTGCCGCTGTGGCCAAGACCTTCATCTGCATCGCCGACGCCAGCAAGCTGGTACCGGTGCTGGGCGCCTTCCCGCTGCCGGTGGAGGTCATCCCCATGGCGCGCAGCCACGTGGCGCGCGAATTGGTGAGACTGGGCGGCGACCCGGTGTACCGCGAAGGCGTGCTGACCGACAACGGCAACGTCATCCTCGACGTGCACAACCTGTCGATCACCGACCCGGTGAAGCTGGAAGCGGATATCAACGCCATCGTCGGCGTGGTCACCAATGGCCTGTTCGCCGCTCGCCCGGCAGACCTGCTGCTGCTCGGCACCGCCGACGGCGTGAAAGCGCTCAAGCGCTGAATCTGACCGGCATATCCTGTGGGAGGCGCTTCAGCGGCGATTGTCGCGGCTGAAGTCCCTCCCACAGAGTCCGTTGTTCCACCCACTCTGGTTTGCGCAGTCGGTAGCCCGAATGCAATCCGAGCCTCCTGCGATTCGCCATGCGCACCGGAAACGGCAGGTGCGCTTGTCCAACCCTACTCCAACAGGCGGCGCATCTCCTCGCTTATCGCCATGGGTTGAAACGCACTGACCCGCGCCCGCCCGGTATTGCCGGTGGGCACCCAGACACGCGAGAACAGCAGCGCCGCCAGGATGCGCGGCATTTGCCCCAACACCTCACGCACATCCCCTTGTTGCCAGCCGGCCCGCAGCATCAAGCAATGTGAACGTGCATGCAGCCATGGGCGACGCTGAGTAAGGATGTGCGCCCGCTCCAGCCAGACCATCGCTTCGGCGCTACGGCGGGCACGCAGTTCCTGTTGCGCCTGAACGAAAGCCTCGTCGATAGCCTTGCGCAGTTCCACCTGCATGCCAGCACTGCTCATTTGCGCAACAAGCGCAGGCCGTTGAACACCACCATCAGGCTCACGCCCATGTCGGCGAACACGGCCATCCACATGGTCGCCTCGCCCACCAGGGTCATGGCCAGGAAAACGGCCTTGATCCCCAGTGCCAGGACGATGTTCTGCACGAGAATGGCGTGGGTCTGCCGCGACAGGCGAACGAAGGCCGGAATCTTGCGCAGATCGTCGTCCATCAATGCCACGTCGGCCGTCTCGATGGCGGTGTCGGTACCGGCCGCGCCCATGGCGAAGCCGATCTCGGCCTTGGCCAGTGCCGGCGCATCGTTGATGCCATCACCGACCATCCCGACCACCTTGCCGCGTGCCTGACGCGCCTTGACCCAGGCCAGCTTGTCGGCTGGCAACAGGTCGCCACGCGCCTCGTCGACACCAACCTGTTCGGCGATGGCCGCGGCGGTGTGGGCGTTGTCACCGCTGAGCATGCAGGTGCGCACACCCAGTTCGTGAAGTTCGGCGACCGCCTCGCGGCTGGTCTGGCGCACCGTGTCGGCCACGGCGAAGAGCATCAGCGCGCGCTGTTCGTCGCACAGCACCACCACGCTCTTGCCCTGGCGTTCCAGTGCCTCTAGGCGCTGCTCCAGTTGCGCCGAGCACAGCCCGAGTTCTTCGACCAGGCGGTGGTTGCCTATATGGAGAAGCGTGCCCTCGATCCGACCTTTGCTACCCCGCCCAGGCAGCGCCTCGAAATCCTCGACATCGTGCAACGCCTGCCCCTGCTCTTCGGCACGCTGGGCCAACGCCCTGGAAACCGGGTGATCCGAGCGCGCGGCCAGGCTCGCTGCCCAGGCGGCGTGCAGCGGTTCATCCACGTCCAGCAGGTGGAGACTGTCGGTCTGCACCGGCTTGCCGTGGGTCAGCGTGCCGGTCTTGTCCAGCGCCAGCAGGGCCAGATGTCGCCCGTTCTCCAGATAGACGCCGCCCTTGATCAGGATGCCCTTGCGCGCGGCGGCCGCCAGGCCGCTGACGATGGTAACCGGCGTGGAAATCACCAGCGCACAGGGGCAAGCCACCACCAGCAGAACCAGGGCGCGGTAGACCCAGTCGAGCCAGGCGCCAGCGATGACCAGCGGCGGCAGCACGGCCACCGCCAGAGCGAAGGCGAAGACCGCCGGTGTATAGATGCGCGAGAACTGATCGACGAAACGCTGGGTCGGTGCACGCGAGCCCTGCGCCTCCTCCACCGCATGAATGATGCGCGCCAGCGTGGTGTCACGTGCTGCCGCGCTTACGCGAAACTCCAGCGAGCCCGCCTCGTTGATGGTGCCAGCGAACACCGAGTCGCCCACACGTTTTTCCACCGAAAGGCTTTCTCCGGTGATCGGCGCCTGATTCACCGTCGACAAGCCGCCGACCACCTCACCATCGAGGCTGATGCGCTCACCAGGACGCACCCGCACCACGGCGCCCAGACCGATGGCCTGCACGTCGACCTCCTGCCAACTGCCATCAACCTGCTGCACGGTGGCGCGCGGCGGCGCCAGATCCATCAGCCCGCGTATGGCGTTACGCGCCCGATCCAGCGAGCGCGCCTCGATCAACTCGGCCAGGGTGAACAGCACCATCACCATCGCCGCTTCCGGCCACTGGCCGATCAGCACTGCGCCGGTCACGGCGATGCTCATCAGGGCATTGATATTGAGGTTGCGGTTCTTCAGGGCGATCCAGCCCTTTTTGTAGGTGTTCAACCCGCACATCAGGATGGCGGCAATGGCCAGTAGCGCCACCAGCCAGTCCGGGCCGAGCCCGGTGAAATGCACGACTTCCGAAGCGCTTGCCACCCCACCCGCCAGCGCCAGCGGCCACCAGGGCTTTTTCTCAGGCACGACGACCGGCTGCTGAGCAGCACCCTCGTCCTCCACCCGGGGGGTGAAGCCCAATGCGCGGATGGCCGGCAGCACCTGCGCCAGCATGCCCTCGTCATGACTCACGGTCAGCACACGCTGCAGCAGATTGAAATGCAGACCGGCCACGCCCGGCAAGCGACCCAGCGCGTCGCGAATCAGGCGTTCTTCCGTGGGGCAATCCATCTGCTCGATGCGAATGCGGGTATTGCGCGCGCCCGTCAGCGCGGCGTCCGCTGGTTGCGCCACGGCCTCGTGATCGTGGACATGCTCAGGGTGAGCAGGTGACTGTTGGTGCGAGTGATCGCAGCAGCGGCTCATGGCCAATCTCCGTCAGGTGTCTATTGCCGAGTACACACCCTGTAGTCACTATAGGGTCAAGCCCCCACGGAGCGATCCCATGAAAATCGGAGAATTGGCGAAAAAGGCCGGCTGCCAGGTAGAGACCGTCCGCTACTACGAACGTGAAGGCCTGCTGCCGGCACCCGCACGCAGCGAAGGCAACTACCGCCTGTACGGCGCCCCGCACCTGGAGCGCCTGGTATTCATCCGCAACTGCCGGACGCTGGACATGACCCTGGAAGAGATTCAGCGGCTACTGGCCCTGCGCGACCTGCCTCACGAGAGCTGCGCCGGCATCAACAGCCTGGTGGACGAGCATATCGAACATGTTCAGGCGCGCATCGACAGCCTGCAGGCGCTACGCGCGCAACTCACCGAGTTGCGCGACCGTTGCAACGGCCCCAAGGAGGCGGAAGACTGCGGCATCCTGCGCCAGCTCAACGTCAGCGGCGGCGTGCAGCCGCTGCCGGACGATGGCCACACCCATGTCGGCAAGAGCCATTCGCATTGATGGTCTACGCTTGCTGAGCATCGCCGCGGCATACCGCCGGGCGTTCAGGGAGAAATGAACATGTCTGGAAAGTTCGAGCTGAAGAAAGCCAAAGACGGCCAATTCCACTTCAACCTGCTGGCCAGCAATGGCCAGGTCATCCTCACCAGCGAGATGTACAAGGCCAAGGACTCGGCACTGAACGGCATCGAGTCGGTGAAGAAGAATTCACAGCGCGACGGCGCCTTCGAGACCAAGACCTCGAGCAACGACAAACACTACTTCCTGCTCATGGCCACCAACGGCCAGGTAGTCGGGCAAAGTCAGATGTATGCCAGCGCCGCCAGTTGCAAGAGCGGCATCGAGTCGGTGCAGAAGAACGCGCCCGATGCGCAAACGGACGACCAGACGGGCTAGTCGGCCTGCTTCCTGAACACATAGAACAGGTTCGGCTCACTGATCAGGTACAGGTTGCCGTCGTCATCCGTCGCCACCCCCTCGGCCTGCGGCACACTGCGCTGCAGGCCATGCTGGCCACGTAGCAGCGACAGGGTACTGATCGGTTTGCCCTCTGCGTTCAACTCGATCACCAGGCGCGACTCATCCGACAGCGCCAGCAGATGGCCGGTCGCCGTATCGAAGTCGAGGCTGGAAAGGTCGCGTACGAACAGCCGCGCATCGCGCTTCGGGTCGGTATTGACCTGCAGCGCCAACGGCTTGCTCTCGTCGACATGGGGGAAGCCGAGCACCTCGAAGATGCGCACCGGATCGCGCTCCTTGGCTACCAGCAGACGCTGATTCTTCGCATCGTAGGCCAACCCCTCGAAACCCTTGTTGCCGTTGCGCCCGATACCCAGGGAAAGTTGCTGGAAGTCGGCCGCGTCGAGCACGCGACTGTCATCGTCGATGCGCACCTTGACCAGGCGCTGCTCGCGCTCATCGGCAATCACGTAGGTGCCGGGCGCCACATATTCGATGGCCTCGGGATCACCAAAACCCGCGAGATCGATGGTGCGCTTGAGCTCGCCCTGCAGGCTGATCTCGATCACCTTGGCCGGTTTGTTGGTGACACTGAACAGGCTGCGACGATCCGGGTCGTAGGTCAGCGCCGACACGTCACTGATATCGGCAATCGGCTTGGCCTCGATCACCACGCGGTAGTCACCCAGCCACAGCGACTGACCGCGCCACTGCGCGCCATGCTGCCATTGCTGCACGGAGAACCAGGCTCGCTCGAACAGCCGATACTGCTGCCCCAGCACGGCGCCAAGCAACAACACGAAGCACAGCAGATAGAGCCAGGGGTTTATGGAGAGCAAACGACGCATGATGGACTTCTCTGACGACCACGGAAAAGCCCGCCACGGGCTTGACGTGGCGGGCGGGGGAGATCGCGATCAGTTGATCAGTTCGACGCGATCGACATCGATCTCGCGGCTGTTGAAGTCCTTGTCGACTTCACCGGTCAGACGCACCTTGGCGGTTTCCGAAACTGTCTGGCCCGGCCAGTCTTCGTCATCGATTTCCACCTGGATGGTGCCGCTGGCGTCCTTGAACTCGTAGAGCTCGTCCTGCAGGCGCTTGACGATCTGGCCTTCCAGTACGACATGGGTGTCATCGGCAGCCTGCAGTGCAGCAGATACCGTGGTGACCTGCGGAGTAGCGCCCGGGCCAGTGTAGCCAGTGGCGAAAGCGGCAGTGCTGAGCAGCGGCAGAACCATCAGAGCGAGAGCGGTACGTTTCATGGTGTGAACCTCGTTGTTCGTAAGTGACGGGGTCAGATTAGTGCCGCTAGCTGAAGCCAGACTGAATCGCGGCTTAAGCCAAACTGAATCCACCACCCCACTCAACTGGCACCCGGTCGCGCCTTGCTGAAGACGTAAAAAAGATTGGGCTCGGCGACGATATAGATGTTGCCCTCTTCGTCCATGGTCACGCCCTCGGCCTGCTTGATGCCCTGCTCCAGACCGTTGAGACCGCCGGTAAGACTGAGAAAGCTGATCGGGTGACCACTACGATCCAGCTCAAGCAGCATGCGCGACTCGTCGGACAGCACCAGCGCGTGGCCGGTACGCGCATCGATACTCAGCGAAGAAATATCGCGCACTCCCAGACTGCCGTAGTTGAAAGGCTGCATCACGCCAGCAGCACCGTCCTCGCCAGGAAAAGGCAGGCTGAACAAGCCCATCGGGCTACGCTCCTTGCCCAGCATCAGGCTGCTGCTGCGCGCATCCCAGCCAACGGCTTCGAAGCCCTTGTTACCCGCGTCGACAAAGCCCAGGTCGAAACCGGGTAAATCGGCCGCATCCAGTTCCAGGTCATCGTCATGCAGGGTAAAGGTGATGAGCTGACGACGACGTTCATCGACGATGGCCATGCGTCCGCTGTCCATCATTTCCACCGCTTCCGGGTCAGCGAAGCCCTTCAACTGGATACGCCGCAACACCTCCCCTTCACGCGAGAGCTCCACCAACAGGGGATTCTTACCCGTAACGGTGAAGAGGGTGCCGGTCAGCGGGTTGTAGGTAAGCCCCGAGGTTTCATCTCGCTCCAGGCCAGACAAGGGCTTGGCCTGAATAACCGCACGGTAGCCAGGCAGCCAGACGCTGGCCAGACGCTCGACCAACGGCGTGCGCCCCTCCTGCCACCAGAGCAGGGCACGATCATCCCAATGCTGGGTTTCTACTGCTGTGACCACGGCCAGCACGGCCATGCCGGACAACCAGCAACGGGGACGAGAAAGGCGGGAACGGAGGGAGGACATCGGCGACAACTCGGCTGCATAGTGGCAATCCGACATCCGCTGTCTGGAAGAGTTCCGCCGCCTGAAGAGGCGGCGATGGAGGTAGAACCTGTGCACGATCTTGCAAGCTGGAGCCTGTTCTTGACGGCGCAGGGCCGACGCGCAGCTCGATCGTGGGCAGTTCTATAGCACGCGGCTGGTGAAACGACTGTGACCGACCAGCTCCAGCACCAGCTCGTCACCCTTGTTCAGCGCGCCAACGCCAACCGGCGTGCCGGTGAGAATCACGTCGCCCGGCTGCAGGGCGAAGTGCCCGGCCATGTGCTGGATCATCGCGATAATGGGGTTGAGCATGTCGCGGCTGTTGCCGTCCTGGCGGGTTTCGCCGTTGATCACCAGGCGAATGCCGATATCGGCCAGGTCCTCGATGACATCGCCGGGTACGAAAGGCGCCAGCACGCAGGCACCGTCGAAACTCTTGGCAATTTCCCAGGGATAGCCCTTCTCCTTGAGCTTGGCCTGCACGTCGCGCAGGGTCAGGTCCAGGGCCGGAGCGAAGCCGCTGATGGCGTCACGCACTTCCTCGGCATCCGGCGCCTTCGACAGCGGCTTGCCGATCAGCACGGCGATTTCCGCCTCGTAATGCACCGAACCGCGATCCTCGGGAATGGCGAAGCCACTATCGAGCGGCACCACACAGGAGCCCGGCTTGATGAACAGCAAGGGTTCGCTGGGCACCGGGTTGTTCAGTTCCCTGGCGTGCTCGGCGTAGTTGCGGCCAATGCACACGACCTTGCCGAGGGGGAAGTGGACGGTGGTTCCGTCGACGTACTGGTGCTGATAACTCATCGGGGACTCCTGATCAGTAGGGTGCGCCGTGCGCACCAAGACGCGTTGGATCATGGGTGCGCGCAGCGCACCCTACGAGATCAAACCGCGAAAATCTTGCCGGGGTTCATGATGCCGTTCGGATCGAACACCGCCTTGACCGCCTTCATGCAGGCAATTTCCGCCGGAGAACGACTGTAGTGCAGATAGTCGCGCTTGGTCATGCCCACACCGTGCTCGGCGCTGATCGAGCCGTTGTACTTCTGTACGGTCTCGAACACCCACTGGTTGACCACTGCGCACTTGGCGAAGAACTCGTCCTTGGACAGGCTCTCGGGCTTGAGGATATTCAGGTGCAGGTTGCCGTCACCGATATGGCCGAACCACACCACCTCGAAATCCGGGTAGTTGGCTTCGACGATGGCGTCGATATCCTTGAGGAAGGCCGGCACCTGGCTGACCGTGACCGAGATGTCGTTCTTGTAAGGTGTCCAGTGGCTGATGGTCTCGGAGATGTATTCGCGCAGCTTCCACAGGTTCTGCAGCTGCTGCTCGCTCTGGCTCATCACGCCGTCGACCACCCAACCCTGCTCGACGCAGTACTCGAAGGTTTCCAGCGCCTGGTTGGCCACTTCCTCGGTACTGGCTTCGAACTCCAGCAAGGCATAGAAGGGGCATTCGCTTTCGAACGGTGCCGGCACATCACCACGGCCGAGTACCTTGGCCAGGGCCTTGTCGGAGAAGAACTCGAACGCGGTCAGGTCGAGCTTGCTCTGGAAGGCGTGCAGCACCGGCATGATCGAGTCGAAATCAGCGGTGCCGAGCACCATCGCGGTGAGGTTCTTCGGCGCGCGGTCCAGGCGCATGGTCGCCTCGACCACGAAGCCCAGCGTACCTTCGGCACCGATGAACAGCTGGCGCAGGTCGTAACCGGTGGCGTTCTTGATCAGGTCCTTGTTCAGCTCCAGCAGCT
>CAMPIF010000135.1 GCA_946886245.1 Ectopseudomonas composti
CCGGCGGACCGATCATGATCCTGTTGATGGCCCGCCACCTTCATCCGTCGCCGCGCGCCGGCTTTCCCGAACGGGAGAGCCCAAGGATGGCGCCAACTCGCGATCTCATCATCAATGGAGAATCACCCGCTCATGTGGTTTCGTAACCTGCTGGTCTACCGCCTCACCCAGGACATCCCTTTCGACGCCGAAGTACTGGAGACCGCACTGGCCAGCAAGCCGGCACGTCCCTGCGCCAGCCAGGAGCTGACCACCTACGGCTTCAACGCGCCCTTCGGCAAGGGCGCCGATGCCCCGCTGGTGCATGTCAGTGGCGACTTCCTGCTGATCGGTGCGCGCAAGGAAGAGCGCATCCTGCCGGGTTCGGTGGTGCGCGACGCGCTGAAGGAGAAGGTCGACGAAATCGAAAACACCCAGATGCGCAAGGTGTACAAGAAAGAGCGCGACCAGATCAAAGACGAAATCGTCCAGGCCTTCCTGCCGCGCGCCTTCGTCCGCAAATCCGGCACCTTCGCCGCCATCGCGCCGAAGCAGGGCCTGATCCTGGTCGACAGCGCCAGCGCCAAGAAGGCCGAAGACCTGCTCTCCACCCTGCGTGAAGCCATCGGCTCGCTGCCAGTGCGCCCGCTGTCGGTGAAGATCGCACCGACCGCTACCCTCACCGACTGGCTGAAGAATCAGAGCGCTGCCGAAGGCTTCTTCGTACTCGACGAGTGTGAGCTGCGCGATACCCACGAGGACGGCGGCGTGGTGCGCTGCAAGCGCCAGGATCTGACCAGCGAGGAAATCCAGCTGCACCTGTCCACCGGCAAGCAGGTTACCCAGCTGTCACTGGCCTGGCAGGACAAGCTGTCGTTCGTGCTCGACGACAAGCTGACCATCAAGCGCCTGCGTTTCGAGGACGTGCTGCAGGAACAGGCCGAACAGGATGGCGGTGACGACGCCTTGGCTCAGCAGGACGCCAGCTTCATCCTGATGATGATGACGCTGGTGGAGTTCCTGCCAGAGCTGTTCACCGCACTGGGCGGCGAAGAGATTCCGCAGGGCATCTGATGACCCAGGGTGGATGACGCTTTTTCATCCGCCCTTCGGACAGACGGTGGACAAGCTGCGCGTTGTCCACCCTACCCCCTCAGACCAGCGACTCGAGACTCTCGGTAAAGGCACTGGCGCCCTGCTCGGCCGAACTGAAGTTGTGGCGCATGAAGGCGAACAACTCGCGCCCACAACCCATTGCCTGCGCAGGCCGCGCGACCGGCTCGCGCGCTGCGAACTCGGCCTCGTCGACCTGCAGCAGCAATTCTCCCGTCAGCCCATCGAGGCGTATCAGATCGCCATCGCGCACCCGCGCCAAGGGCCCAGCATCGAATGCCTCCGGGCACACATGAATGGCCGCCGGGATCTTGCCTGAGGCACCGGACATGCGCCCATCGGTCACCAGCGCCACCTTGAAACCGCGGTCCTGCAGCACGCCCAGATAAGGCGTCATCTTGTGTAGCTCCGGCATGCCATTGCTGCGCGGCCCCTGGAAACGCACCACGGCGACGAAATCGCGCTCCAGCTTGCCAGCCTTGAAGGCTTCGACCAGATCCAGCTGATCCTCGAACACCAGCGCCGGCGCTTGCACCACCTGATGCTCGGGCGCCACCGCAGATACCTTCATCACCCCACGCCCCAGATTGCCCTGCATCAGGCGCAGCCCCCCTTCGGCCGAGAACGGCCGCGCCACGGGACGCAGCACACTCTCCTCCAGGCTTTCGGTCGGCCCGTCGCGCCAGACCAGCTTGCCATCTTCCAGGAAGGGCTCGCGGGTGTAACGCGACAGCCCGCGCCCGGCCACGGTGTTGACCTCTTCATGCAGCAACCCGGCGTCGAGCAGCTGGCGAATCAGGAAGGCCATGCCGCCCGCCGCCTGGAAATGATTGATGTCGGCCTTGCCGTTGGGATAAACGTGCGCCAGGGTCGGCACCACCTCGGACAGGTCGGCCATGTCCTGCCAGGTCAGCAGAATCCCGGCGGCGCGGGCGATGGCCGGCATGTGCAGGGTGTGGTTGGTGGAACCGCCGGTGGCATGCAGGGCGACGATGGAGTTGACCAGGCAACGCTCGTCGACGATCTCGCCAATAGGCATGAACTGGCCACTCTGCCTGGTCAGGCGCGTGACCTGCTGCGCGGCTTCACGGGTCAGCGCATCACGCAGCGGCGTACCCGGATTGATGAAGGAAGCGCCCGGCAGGTGCAGGCCCATCACTTCCATCAGCAACTGGTTGGTATTGGCCGTGCCATAAAAGGTGCAGGTGCCCGGCCCGTGGTAAGCCGCCATTTCCGCAGCCAGCAGCTCTTCACGGGTCGCCTTGCCTTCGGCGTAGCGCTGGCGCACATCGGCTTTCTCCTTGTTGGACAAGCCCGAGGTCATGGGACCGGCCGGCACGAACATGGACGGCAGATGACCGAAACGCAGTGCCCCCATCACCAGCCCCGGCACGATCTTGTCGCATACACCCAGATAGAGAGCGGCGTCGAACATGTTGTGCGACAGCGCCACGGCGGTGGACATGGCGATCACCTCGCGGCTGGCGATGCCCAGTTCCATGCCGGGCTCACCCTGCGTGACGCCATCGCACATGGCCGGCACGCCACCGGCGAACTGCCCCACCGAGCCGAGCTCGCGCAGGGCCTGCTTGATCTGCTCGGGAAAGGTTTCGTAAGGCTGATGGGCGGACAACATGTCGTTGTAAGCAGACACGATGGCCACGTTCGCCGCCTCCATCAGGCGCAGGGTCTGCTTGTCGTCACCGCTGCAGCCCGCCACACCGTGAGCGAAGTTGGCGCACTGCAGCTTGCCACGGTGCGGCCCCTCGCTGGCGGCCGCACGGATCATCTCAAGGTAGCGCTGGCGGGTGGCGCGACTGCGCTCGACGAGACGTTCGGTAACTTCAACAACGCGGGGATGCATGGGGAATCTCCAGGCTAGACACTAGCGTCTGTTCGTATTTACAACAAAATACTGCCACTCAACGGGCTTGATTTCTAGAGCAATGGGAATAATCTTGTAATTACAACAACAAATTGACGAGACCCTCACCATGACACTACGCATCGCCATCAATGGCTTCGGCCGTATCGGTCGCAATGTGCTACGCGCACTCTATACCCAGAATTATCGCCAGCACCTGCAGGTCGTGGCGATCAACGACCTGGGCGACAGCGCGATCAATGCCCACCTGCTGCAATATGACAGCGTCCACGGCCATTTCCCTGAAGAAGTTAAAGTGGACGGCGAAAGCCTGTGGATCAAGGGTGACCGTATCGCCGTCAGCGCCATTCGCAATCCGGCCGAGCTGCCCTGGAAAACCCATCAGGTCGATGTGGTGCTCGAATGCACCGGGCTGTTCACCGAACGTGACAAGGCCGCTGCGCACCTCGCGGCCGGCGCGCGCAAGGTGCTGATCTCCGCGCCCGCCAAGGGCGCCGACGCCACCCTGGTGTATGGCGTCAACGAACAGGTGCTGACGCCTGACATGCAGATCATCTCCAACGCTTCCTGCACCACCAACTGCCTGGCGCCGGTGGCGCAGGTGCTGCATCGCGAGCTGGGCATCGAACAGGGGCTGATGACCACCATTCACGCCTACACCAATGACCAGAACCTTTCCGACGTTTACCACAGCGATTTGTACCGTGCGCGCTCGGCGACCCAGTCGATGATCCCGACCAGGACCGGCGCCGCAGAAGCGGTCGGCCTGGTGTTGCCGGAGCTGGCCGGCAAGCTCACCGGCATGGCCGTGCGGGTGCCGGTGATCAACGTATCGCTGGTCGACCTGACCCTGCAGGTCAAGCGCGAGACCACTGCCGAGGAGGTCAACGCCCTGCTCAAGGCCGTCAGCGAGAAGTCCCCGGTGCTGGGCTACAACGCGCTGCCGCTGGTGTCCTGCGATTTCAACCACAACCCGCTGTCATCGATCTTCGACGCCAACCACACCAAGGTCAGCGGCAAGCTGCTCAAGGTCATGGCCTGGTATGACAACGAATGGGGTTTCTCCAACCGCATGCTGGACAACTGCATGGTCCTGGCCCGCCTGCATTGAACGAGGAGGCTCGATGAGCCGTATCAGTTTCACCCGCGCCCAGTTGCCGGCGCGCAAACGTATCGCCCTGGTGGCGCACGATCACTGCAAAGGCTTCCTGCTGGATTGGTGCGAACGCCAGCGCGAGCGGCTGGCCAACCATCAACTGCTGGCCACTGGCACCACCGGCCTGCTTTTGAGCAAGCGCCTGGGTTTGCCGGTAGAGAGCATGATCAGCGGCCCGCTGGGCGGTGACCAGCAGATCGGCGCGCGCATCGCCGAACAGCGCGTGGACATGCTGGTGTTCTTCTGGGACCCCTTCGAGCCGCAGCCACACGACCCGGATATCAAGGCCCTGCTGCGCGTCGCGGCGGTGTGGAACATCCCGGTAGCCTGCAACGAGAGCAGCGCCGACTACCTGCTCAGCAGCAGCCTGCTGGAGCAACAGCATGAGTATCGCATTCCCGATTACCAGGCCTATCTGGCGGCACGCGGATAGGGTGTCGCAAGGCCGCCTAGGTCATGCGCACCAATGCCTCCACAGCAAAGCCGGTGCGCGCGGCGCACCTTAGGCAAAGCCGCTGTCATCCTCTGCGGCACCTGACTGCTGACGCGCCACTAGAAATCCACCCTGCCCCGTCCCGCCTTGATCACCCCGCGCTTGCTCTTGCCATCCAGGCGGCGCTTTTTCGAGCCCAGGGTCGGCTTGGTCGGGCGGCGCTTCTTTTCCACCTTGCCGGCGCTGCGGATCAACTCGACAAGACGTTCGAGAGCGTCAGCGCGATTCTGCTCCTGGGTTCGATACTGCTGCGCCTTGATGATCACCACGCCATCAGCGGTGATACGACTGTCAGCGAGCGCCAGCAGGCGTTCATTGTAGAACGGTGGCAGCGACGACGCCTGGCTGTCGAAGCGCAGGTGTACCGCACTGGATACCTTGTTGACGTTCTGCCCGCCGGCGCCCTGGGCACGGATGGCGGTCAGTTCGATTTCATCATCGGGAAGGTGAATACTGTTGGAGACGATCAGCATGGCCGTGATTTCTTGAAAGGCATGGGCATCAGGATACCCGCCGCCGCTGTAATCTTTGCTTGAAATTTCCCCACGGCATTCGCTCGGCACCTCGGCTAACGTAGCGGCCTGACTTTTTCCGGAAGCACTCGATGGACTCCATAACCCAGGCGGTACTCGGCGCCAGCATCCAGGGCGCCTTGCTCGGTCGCTGGCAAGGCCGCAAAGCCCTGCTCTACGGCGCCATGCTTGCCACCGTTCCCGATCTGGACGTGGTCATGGAATACGGCGATGCCGTGGCCAACATGACCTACCATCGCGGCTTCAGCCACTCGCTGTTCGTCCTCAGCGGCTTTGCCCTGCTACTGACCTGGCTGGCCAGACGCTTTCGCCCCCACCCTGGTTATTCGGCCAATCGCCTGCTGCTGACCCTCTGGCTGGTGCTGATCACCCACCCCCTGCTGGACGCTTTCACCAGCTACGGCACTCAGCTGTTCTGGCCGCTGATGCCGACGCCCACGGCCTGGTCCAGCCTGTTCATCATCGACCCGCTGTATACCGTGCCGCTGATCGCAGCGCTGGTGATCAGCCTGTTCACCGGCCTGCGCGAGCAGAGTTGGCGCGTACCGGCCGTGGCGCTGGCGGTATCGACGCTGTACATCGGCTTCAGCCTGGCCGGCAAATTCATGGCCGAGCAGCGCGTGGAGCACGAGCTGGCGCGCCAGGGCATCCAGGCCGAACGACTATTCACTACGCCGACGCCGCTCAACACGCTGCTATGGCGCGTCATCGTGCTCGATGGCGAGGACTATCACGAAGCCCTGGTCGGCTGGTTCGATGACCAGCCGCCGCAACTGCAACGCCTGCCGCGCGGCACGCACCTGCGCGAACAACTGACGGACTCGCCCATGCACCAGCGGCTGCAGTGGTTCACCGGCGGCGTGCTGCGCTACGACCAGGTGGGCGAGCGTTTGATCGTCACCGATCTGCGCCTGGGCATGACCGGCTTTCATCCCTTCCGCTTCGACTTCGCCCATCTGCAGGACGGCCAGTGGCAGGTGCACGAGCGCATCGACCGCCTGCCCTTCGAGCGCGGCGAAGCCGAGCATCTGGCTCTGCTGTTCAAGCGCATCTGGCAACCGCAAGTGGAGATTCCGCTGCTGGCCTGGGCCGGCGAGTTGCAGAAACCACTTTTAACTGAGACCCGCTCGCACTGACAGCGTTACTATCGGCGTCCCACCCTATTGAGGCAGGACGCCTGCAATGCTGTTTCGCCGCTTCGAATCCCTGATCGACGTCTTCAAACCCAGTCCCGACGTCGCCCCGCCAACCGGCATGCTGCGCTTCTACGGCCACTACCTGAAACAGGTGTGGCCGCTGATGCTGGCGGTGCTGATCATCGGCTTCTTCGCCGCACTGATCGAGGTCGCGCTGTTCAGCTTCCTCGGCCAGTTGATCGACATGGCCCAGGCCAGCACGGATGCCAGCAGCTTCTTCAGCGAACACCAGAACGCGCTGCTGTGGATGGTGCTGGTGGCGCTGGTCATCCGCCCCGTGGTGTTCGGTCTGCACAACCTGCTCACGCACCAGGCGGTCAATCCGGGCCTGACCAACCTGATCCGCTGGCAGAACCACCGCTACGTGCTCAAGCAGAGCCTGAGCTTCTTCCAGAATGACTTCGCCGGCCGCATCGCCCAGCGCGTGATGCAGACCGGCCCCTCGCTGCGCGACTCGGCCATGCAGGTGATCGATGCGCTGTGGCATGTGGTGGTCTACGCCGGCAGCGCGCTGTATCTGTTCGCCGCCGCCGATCTGCGCCTGGTGGTGCCGCTGTCGTTGTGGATAGTCGGTTACAGCGCAGCGCTCTGGTACTTCGTGCCGCGCATCAAGGCGCGCTCGGCCGCTGCCTCCTCGGCGCGCTCCAAGGTCATGGGGCGCGTGGTCGATGGTTATAGCAACATCGCCACGCTCAAGCTGTTCGCCCACTCGCAGGAAGAGGAAAGCTACGCCCGCGAAGCCATGCAGGATCTGCTCGAGAAATTCCGCCTGCAGTCGCGCACCATCACCGCCCTGGATTTTCTCATCACCTGCCTCAATGGCGTGCTGATCGTCGGCACCGGTGCGCTGGCCCTGTGGCTGTGGAGCCAGTCGCTGATCACCACCGGCGCCATCGCCCTGGCCCTGGGCCTGGTGATCCGCATCAACAACATGGCCGAATGGATCATGTGGGTGGTCAACGGCATCTTCGAGAACGTCGGCACCGTACAGGACGGCATGCAGAGCATCGTTCAGCCACGCCAGGTGCTCGACCACGACGATGCCAAGCCGCTGCAGGTGACGCAAGGCGGCGTGCGTTTCGAGGACATCCACTTTCACTACGGCAAGAAAGGCGGCGTGATCGCCGGCCTCAGCATCGCGATTCGTCCCGGCGAAAAGATCGGCCTGGTCGGCCCTTCCGGCGCCGGCAAATCGACCCTGGTCAATCTGCTGCTGCGCCTGTACGACCTGGAAAGCGGACGCATCCTGATCGACGATCAGGACATCGCCACGGTGACCCAGGAAAGCCTGCGCGCCAACATCGGCGTGGTGACCCAGGACACCGCCCTGCTGCACCGTTCGATCCGTGACAACCTGCGCTACGGCAAACCCGGCGCCAGCGACGACGAGCTCTGGCAAGCAGTACGCAAGGCCCGCGCCGATGCCTTCATCCCCACCCTCGATGACAGCCAGGGCGGGCGCGGCATGGATGCTCAGGTCGGTGAACGCGGGGTCAAGCTGTCCGGTGGCCAGCGCCAGCGCATCGCCATCGCGCGCGTGCTGCTCAAGGACGCGCCGATCCTGGTGCTGGACGAAGCCACCTCGGCGCTGGACTCGGAAGTCGAAGCGGCCATTCAGGAAAGCCTGGACAGCCTGATGGAAGGCAAGACGGTGATCGCCATCGCCCACCGCCTGTCGACCATCGCGCGAATGGATCGCCTGGTGGTGATCGATCAGGGCCAGGTCATCGAAACCGGCACCCACGCCGAACTGATCGCTCACGGTGGCCTGTATGCACGCCTGTGGCAGCATCAGACCGGTGGTTTCGTCGGGGTGGAGTGAAAACCACGCAGTAGGGTGCGCCGTGCGCACCGAGAAGATCAGCCGTATCCCCGGATTAGCCACAGACGTAATCCGAGTAACCGCAAGCGGCCAAGGGATCTGGTGCGCACGGCGCACCCTGCGGTTCCGGGCTACAACATTAGTCAGCCGGACAGATCACTCAGCAGCCGGCTTCTTGCGCTTGAGCGGCGCGCTGCCATCGGCGCTGACCAGCACAGACGGTTTGCCAGCTGGACGCGGGCCGGTCTTGCGCTTGGAAGCGGTGGCTTTCTTCGGGTCTTTCTTCTCGGTCTTTTTCTTCTTGCTGCCGGCAGCCTTGCCGGACGCCTTGAGGTTCTTCGGCCCCTGGTAGATGCCTTTCAGTTCCTTGATGGTGCGACGCTCGAAACGCTGCTTGAGGTAGCGCTCGATGCTCGACATCAGGTTCCAGTCGGTGTGGCAGATCAGCGATACCGCCAGGCCTTCGCCCCCGGCACGGCCGGTACGGCCGATGCGGTGCACGTACTCGTCGCCGGAGCGCGGCATGTCGAAGTTGATCACCAGATCCAGGCCTTCGACGTCCAGGCCGCGCGCGGCCACGTCGGTGGCCACCAGGACCTTGACTGCGCCCTGGCGCAGGCGGTCGATGGCCAGCTTGCGATCCTTCTGGTCCTTCTCGCCATGCAGCACGAACGCCTTGACCCCGGCGGTCACCAGCTTGCCGTAGAGACGGTCGGCCTGCACGCGGGTATTGGTGAAGACGATGGCCTTGTCATAGGCCTCGTTGGTCAGCAACCAGTCGACCAGTTGTTCCTTGTGGTAGTTATGGTCGGCCGTGATGATCTGCTGGCGGGTACCTTCATTGAGCTGGCTGACGCTGTTGAGCATCAGGTGCTGCGGATCCTTGAGCACCTTGGCGACCATCTCGCGCAGGCCATTGCCGCCAGTGGTGGCGGAGAACAGCAGGGTCTGGTGCGGCCCGCAGGCCTCGGCCAGACGCTGAGCGTCTTCGGCGAAGCCCATGTCGAGCATGCGGTCGGCCTCGTCGAGCACCAGCACCTCGACCTCGTTCAGCGGCAGGTTGCCGGCGTTGGCGTGCTCGATCAGACGGCCCGGCGTGCCGATCAGGATATCGATCTTGCGCATCATCGCGGCTTGCACCTTGAAGTCCTCGCCACCGGTCACCAGGCCGGCCTTGAGGAAGGTGAACTGGGCGAAGCGCTCGACTTCCTTGAGCGTCTGCTGCGCCAGCTCGC
>CAMPIF010000136.1 GCA_946886245.1 Ectopseudomonas composti
GTGCTATCCCTTGGCCATCGGGTTTTACCCCGATGCGGTCGGTCACCAGATGCGTCGCGCGCAACCGGATGACCACCTGCTGATCTACTGCCGCTCGGGCAAGGGCTGGTTGGAAACCACGGATGGACGATTCGAGGTCACTGCAGGTGATCTTCTATTGCTGCCCAAGGACGTGACGCATGCCTATGGCGCCGACGGCTCAAGCCCCTGGACGATCTACTGGGTGCACTTCGACGGCAGTCTCGGCGAGGACTTCCTGCACCTGCTGGGCACGCAAACGCACCGGCGCATCGGCGTACAGCCCAGGCTGATCGGCGATTTCGAGGCTTTGCTGGGCTTGCAGCGCCAGGGTCTCAATGCGTTGCCCTTCATCCACGCTGCGCACCGCTTGCAGGCGATGCTCAGTTCGCTGGCGGTACTACCGGCGCGGGTCAACCTCAAGTCCGGGCGGGTGCTGGATATCGAAGCGGTGCAGGCGGTGATGCGCGAGCACCTGCACGGCAGTCTCAATCTCGACGAACTGGCGGCGCAGTTCAAGCTGTCACGCTTTCACTTCGCCAAGACCTACCGCGCGCTGACCGGTCACGCGCCGATCCAGGACTTCATTCAGTTGAAGATGGCCCTGGCCTGCCGCCTGCTCGATCGCGGCGATGCCGAAGTGCGGCAGGTCGCCGAGCAACTGGGCTACGACGACCCTTATTACTTCTCACGGCTGTTTCGCAAGGTGGTGGGCATGGCGCCCAGTCATTATCGAGCGCTGCACCTGGGGTAGGAGAGGGGGCTCAGGGTCGGGTGCGCCATGCGCATCGCCTGCTCAGTCAATGTAAGGTGATACACCGGCTGGAGGCTTTCAGGCCAGCATGCGCAGCCATAACTGTTGCTCGGCCAGCAGCTCATCGCGCAGGCTGGTGAGCGGTTGTTCAAGCCCCAGTCGGCGGATGCGCATGGCCGCTTCCGGCATTTGCGGCACCTTGGCCTGACCTTTGAGAAAACGGGTGAGCAGGGCGAAGCGGATGGCGTCGGGGGACAGCGACATGATGGCAGGGACTGCCGTGAAACCGCAGCGGCTTAGTGAAATGCTGGCAGAGCCTTGGCCTGAAGCCGATGCTCGGCTGCTGCCTTGACTTGCCCGGCCCCCTTCACTAGCGTGCCTGCACTTGTTTTGACCCTGCAGGAAAACCGCATGACCGATGATCGCATCAAGCTCGAAGCCAGCTGGAAACACGCGCTGCGCGAGGAGTTCGACAAGCCTTACATGAGCGAGCTGCGTGCGTTCCTGCAGGCGGAGAAGGCGGCCGGCAAGGAAATCTTTCCACCAGGTCCGCTGATCTTCAATGCGCTCAACTCCACGCCGCTGGATCAGGTCAAGGTGGTGATCATCGGTCAGGACCCTTACCACGGTCCGGGTCAGGCGCATGGCCTGTGCTTCTCGGTGCAGCCGGGCGTGCAGACGCCGCCGTCGCTGCTGAACATCTACAAGGAGCTCAAACGCGACCTGAACATCGACATTCCAGTCCACGGCTACCTGCAGAGTTGGGCCGACCAGGGCGTGCTGCTGCTCAACACCTCGCTGACCGTCGAGCGCGCCAATGCCGGCTCGCATGCCGGCAAGGGCTGGCAGTTCTTCACTGATCGGGTGATCGAGGTGGTCAGCGAACAGCAGTCCAAGCTGGTGTTTCTGCTCTGGGGCGCCCATGCGCAGAGCAAGCAGCGCCTGATCGACCCGACCAAGCACCTGGTGCTGCGCTCGCCACATCCGTCGCCGCTGTCGGCGCATCGTGGCTTCATCGGCAATGGTCATTTCAGTCGCTGCAACCAGTTCCTCAGCCAGAACGGCATGAGCCCCATCGACTGGCGCTTGCCGGCGCTATAGCGAGATCGCGTCGTAGGGTGCGCCGTGCGTACCGGCTTACTTGGTGCGTACGGCCTGGGTAGCCCCACGACACCCTGAGTCTATCGGCTGCCGTTGTTTCAACGACTGACTACTGACTCGCCTCCCTGGCACTGTTGCGCAGCCAGGTCGGCATGCAGGCTTTTCAGGCGCGTATCGGCTCGCTCCATCTGTTTTGAGTCGGCTTGGGCGACCAGGTCCACGATCATCTCGGCCATGGCCTGACGGGTCTTATCAAAACTGGCCTGGTAGGCCTCTGTGTAGAAGCGCTCGCGCTGTTGCAGCAGGGCGGTCATGCGCGCAGCGAAATCGTCGCCACGGCGTACTTCCAATGCCTCACGCAGAGCCTGTTGCCAGGCCATGCGGTTTTCCAGCCAGATCTTGTTCTGTTCGCCCAGGCCCTGTGCCCAGCTCTGCACCCGCTCGCGCTGCCCGGCGTTCAGCGTGCCGAACCAGGGCTGCAGGCGCTCTTCCATACGCTCGGCGCGCCGACTGACCTGTTCCTGCACGGGCGGCTCGAGAAACTCTTCACGCAGCTTGGCGTTCTGCTCGTCCATTGCCGCCAATAGCTGATCGACCTGACGCGGGCTGAGGCCGCGCAGCAGTTCGATGGCGCTGGGTGTGATCTCCACGGCGATGCGCTGCATGGCTTGCTCGAAGTCGGCCAACTGGCTGGCCATCAGCTCGCTGTCACGGCTGCTCAGCGCCTGCTGACTGCGTTGCAGCCAGTCGAGATAGCGCGGCAGCTCGACGCTGCAGTGCCAGGCCAGGTGCTCCTGCAGTTGGGGTTTGAGCCAGGCGCTCTGTTCGCTGGTCAGCGCCACGTAGTCGCCCAGCTTCCAGGGGATCAGCCAGTCGAGGTTGCGATAGGCCAGGCCGACACGGCTGCAGGCGCTCAGCAGCAGGGTGATGGCCAGTAGCAGGAGCAGAGGCTTGCGCATGAGCGGGACTCGCGAGAGTAGAGCTGTTGAGACTAATACTCGTCGAGGCTGACGCAAGAGGGCGGAAATATTCGCTTAAGAGTTCGGTGATGTGAGGTTTGGATCGCGCTTAAAAGAGGAGGTTCTTTGCATGGTGTGGGAAAGTGCAGATTGATACCGAACTGGCAAGTTTGTGTTCGTATCGCTTACTGGCTTAGCACTATCCATTACCGCGTCTGCTGAACGTTTGGGTTGCGCCCCTTACGGGCGCCACACCTTGATTCGCTGCGCTCACCCTTCGGGCCAGCCTGCGGCTGTTACTCCGCTTCGCTGCGTTTCCTCGCTCCGGCGCCGCTGCGGGGGCAGGCTTACATGGGCCATCCTTGGCCCATTAAGCGGGGCCGCCATCGGTATTTCGCCGCATCCATGCGGCTCATCCCCCTACGCAACACCTCCGCTCGGCCTCCTGAAGGGGACCGGTTCGCGAGCTTGCAAAATCTTCGGAAGATCAAAGTCGGTAGCGTTTGGTTTTTGCTCTTGAAACGCGATCTCACAGACGACGCCCAAGTCCCCTTCAGGAGGCCGAGTGGAATCACCGCGTAAGGGGTTGAGCGACATGGATGTCGCGAGAGCTGCGATGGGCCAGGGATGGCCCTTCGCAGCGTGCCCCTGGAGTGGTGATGGAACGAGGGAACCCCGGCGCAGCCGGGGCCGTATGTAGGGGTGTGTTTCTTTGCTTACTTTCTTTGCACAAGCAAAGAAAGTGAGTCGCCCGTAAGGGGCGAAACCCATCAAGCCAGGCGGCGTGCTAATGGAGAGTGCCAGGTCATCGACAGCTAACACGTAATTGCCAGTCCGGTGTCAAGCGTATCCGCCCCACGAAAATGCGAAGAACCTTTTTTGTCGAACAAGGAAAGAGGCAGCCTGGCTATAATCCGCAGCAGTCTTGCAAGGAGTTGGCATGCTCAACAGCTATCCGTATCTGCCTCATTTTCTGGCCGCTCTGTGGTTCGTTCTGTGCTGGGGCGGCTACACCCGCTATGCCTCCTTGAAGGCGCGAACCACGCCCTGTCTGGCCAGCGTCCTGCACCTGTACCGTGAAGACTGGATGCGCCGCATGCTGCTGCGTGACAATCGCATTGCCGATGCCAACGTGATCGGCAACCTCGAGCGCAACGCCTCGTTCTTTGCCTCCAGCACGCTGATTATCCTGGCCGGTATCCTCACCGTGCTGGGCGCTTCCGACCGCGCCCTGTCGCTGCTGGCCGACATTCCTTTCGTGCAGCAGGCCAGTCGTGGTTTATCCGAGATCAAGCTGCTGTGCCTGGGCATCATCTTCGTCTATGCCTTCTTCACCTTCAGCTGGTGTATGCGCCAGTACAACTTCGCAGCGGTGCTGGTGGGCTCGGCGCCAATGGTGGGTGAGCGGCATGTCACCGAGCAGGAGCGCAAGGCTTTCGCAGAGCGCACAGCGCGGGTGATCTCGATGGCCGCCAACCAGTTCAACTTCGGTTTGCGCGCCTACTATTTTGGTATGGCAACCCTGGCCTGGTTCATCAACCCCTGGTTCTTCATGCTGGTGACTGCTGGCGTGGTCGTGGTGCTGTATCGCCGCGAGTTCCACTCGGATGTGCTGGAAGTGATGGTGTATACCCCAACGCCGGCCGCCGAGGTGGCCAAGGAGAAGAGTGAATGAGCCTGCCGTTCTGGTGCGTCTTTATCAGCGCCTTGTTGATCTTCATCGCCAAGGCCCCGGTGGCCAAGGCCATGGCCAAGGAGGGCGGTGGTCGTTACGACAACCATCACCCACGCGCCCAGCAGGCGCGTCTGACGGGTTTCGGCGCGCGTGCCCTGGCAGCGCATCTGAACAGCATCGAGGCTTTCCCACTGTTCGCGGCAGGTGTGCTGATGGCGCACACCACGCAGACTTACGGCTTTCTGGTCGACATTCTGGCCGTCACCTTCGTCGTCAGCCGCGTGCTGTACCTGCTGTTCTACTGGTGGGATCTGCACTGGCAGCGCAGCCTGGTCTGGGTGGTGGGCCTGGCCTGTAGCCTGCTGCTGATGATCAGCCCGGCGCTGAAATGAAAGAAGGCCCGCAATGCGGGCCTTCTTTCATTTCAGCGGAGGTTACTGGCCGTCGACTGCGTCTTTGGCTTCGTCGCCGGCATCCTCGATGGCGTCGGCCGCATCGCTGGCCGCATCCTCAATTTTTTCGCCAGTGGTAGGTTCATTACCCAAGGCTTCGTTGGTCTTCTGTTCGATAGCATCGCCAGTGTCTTTGGCTGCATCGCCCAGGTTCTCCATCGCTTCGGAGACTGACTCCTTGGCCGACTCCATCTTGTCTTCCGGGGTTTTCTCGCAGGCGGCGAGACCCAGGGCAGTGGCAAGCAGCAGGGCATAAGTCAGAGGTTTGTTCACGGTCATCACTCCATGTGTGAGAGTTATAAGTGGCTGGGCTGACCCCAGAGCACACAGTCACTTCGAATGTCGGCGATGCCAATAAGTTCCCCTGGACTTGAGAGCAAGCCCCGGACGGGTGTGAGTCCGGGAGCAAGGCGCTATCATGCGCAGCCTTTTTTGCGGCAGAGCGGCAGTGTGATGAGTGAGCAGTCGATCGAGGAGCGGGCGCAGCGGTTTCTGGCAGCATTGCGTCATTGTCAGGTGCTGGGCATGAGTGTCGAGTCGGCCGATGGCAAAGGACTGACGCTGCGCTTGCCGTACGCGCCGCATATTGTCGGCAACCCGGACACTGGTGTGATCCACGGTGGCGCCATTACCACGCTGATGGACACCACCTGCGGTATCTCCACGGTCTGTGTGCTGCCGGAATTCGAGATCTGCCCGACACTCGATCTGCGCATCGATTACATGCACCCGGCCGAGCCCGACAAGGACGTCTTCGGCTTTGCCGAGTGTTACCGGGTCACGCCCAACATCATCTTCACTCGCGGCTATGCCTATCAGGATGACCCCGAGCAGCCGATTGCCCACGTGGTTGGTACCTTCATGCGCATGGGCAAGGCAGTGCAGGGCGGCGGTGAGCTGAAGCGCAATATCCAGCAAGGCGGTGGTGCATGAGCGAGCTGAGCCTGGAGCAACTGGTGGCGCGTGCGCACCAGCAGAACGATTATGACTCGCTGATCAACCTGATCCCCTACGCCAAGCTGCTGGGCATCGAATGCCTGCGTCTGGGCGATGACATGGTCTTTCGTCTGCCAGCCAACCGCGACAGCATCGGTAACCCGGTACTGCCGGCGTTACATGGCGGTGTAATCGCTGGTTTCATGGAGCATGCGGCCATGCTTCATCTGTTGATGTTCATGGGCATTCCACATTTGCCCAAAATCATCGACTTCTCGATAGATTACCTGCGCGCCGGCCATTATCGTGACACCTATGCGCAGTGCCAGGTCTGGCGGCAGGGGCGTCGGGTGGCCAACGTGGCGATCACCGCCTGGCAGACCAAGCAGACCGAACCGATTGCCACCGCCCGTGCCCACTTCAAGGTCGATGAGCCCTGAGTTCTTGAGACTTGCCCGGCAGTCGGAGCGGATCGGCAGCGCAGCGAAATCATGACAAGGACCCTGTAGATGGATGCGTTGCTGATAATTGGTGGCCTGGTGCTGATGCTGGCCGGTCTGGTATGGCTGGTCATGCGCGCGTTCGCCACCAGTCTGTTGTGGGGCTGGGGCAGTCTGATCCCGCCGATCACCTTGATCTACGTGGTACGCCACTGGCGGCGAGCGTGTAGCGCGGTCACGCTGATCGGGCTTGGCGTCATCCCGCTGGTGGTGGGCTTGACCTTGCTGGCCAGCAAGGATGCCGAGCGTCTGGCGGCGATCGTCCGTCTGGACTGGCTCAAGCCCGAGGTGCAGGTGCCGGCAGAGCTGGCCATCGATCTGGACGGTGAGCTCAACGGCCAGCCGTTTCGCCCGCAGCAGGCTGAGCTGATCGATGGGGTGTTGGTGCTGCGCGAGGGCCTGGATTTCTTCGCCCTGCGCGAGTTGAGCATCCGACTGCCGCAGCCAGTCGATGGTCCGGTGCGTATCGACGTATTGCCCCAGGACAGCGGTAACCTGCCAGAGGTAGAGCTGAACTGGCTGTTGCCGGAGCAGGATCTGCCCGAGGCTCGTCGCCTGAGTCGTGGCTACACCCTGCATCTGGACCTGCAGCCGCAGGAACCGAATCGTCTGGTCGGTGATTTCCACCTGGTCCTGCCGCCACGCTTCAAGACCAGCCTGAGCGGCCGGGTCGAGCTGTATCGTGATCGCCTGCGCTATGTCGATGGCAAGGTCGATGCCCGGTACGACTCGAGTGACACCATCGTCCATGTCCTGCAGGACTATCTGCAACGACGTTTCGCCACGCGCGATGTGCGTGAGTTGAAACTGCCGGTGTTCACCTTCGAGGGCGATACCCTGGAATTGCAGGTTGACGCGCAGATCGACGGGCGTGGTGAGCGCTTGCCAATTCGTCTGCACAAGCGCCCTGAACAAGGCTGGATGGTGGATGGCGATCACTTCCCGGCATTGCCCTCCGTTGCGGCCAGGCAACCGGCACAGCAAATTGAAGTGACGGCCGTCGAGGAGCGTCTCAGTCGTCCGCTCGACCGTCGTCAGCGTTTCAGCCTGGCACGTTTGCAGCGCAACCCGGAGCAGTACCGCAACCTCCGCATGCGCCTGAGCCGCGCCAGTGGCGGCACGGTAGAGGGGCGTTTCGTTGGTGTCGATGACGATGGCAGCCTTCGCCTCAGTCAGCAGATGGGCAGTGGCGGCGGCCAGGCCAGCTTCAGGTTCAAGCCGGAGGAAATCGGTCGCCTGGAACTGCTGGAGCCTTAGGGCGGGTGCAACCCGCCATATTCGGCTAGCGGGAGGTTTTACCTGCCCGAGACGATGATGCGCCTGCTCCAAGCCCTTGAAATTCATCCAGCAGGCCCCATCTGTAGGTCATCGCCGCGATAGCGGTTCCTGTCCTACAGATGGAGTTAGCAGACCATGAGTGTGGAAACTCAAAAAGAAACCCTGGGCTTCCAGACCGAGGTGAAGCAACTGCTTCACCTGATGATCCATTCCCTGTACTCGAACAAGGAAATCTTCCTGCGCGAGTTGATCTCCAACGCTTCCGACGCCGCTGACAAGCTGCGCTTCGAGGCGCTGGCCAAGCCCGAGCTGCTCGAAGGTGGCGCCGAGCTGAAGATCCGCCTGTCCTTCGACAAGGATGCCAAGACCGTCACCCTCGAAGACAACGGTATCGGCATGAGCCGCGAGGAAGTCATCGCGCACCTGGGCACCATCGCCAAGTCCGGCACTTCCGACTTCCTGAAGAATCTCTCCGGTGACCAGAAGAAGGATTCGCACCTGATCGGCCAGTTCGGTGTGGGCTTCTATTCGGCCTTCATCGTTGCCGATCAGGTCGAGGTGTTCAGCCGCCGAGCCGGTAGCCCGGCCAGCGAAGGCGTGTACTGGTCCTCGAAAGGCGAGGGTGAGTTCGAGGTCGCGACCGTCGAGAAAGCCGAGCGTGGCACGCGCATCGTTCTGCACCTGAAAAGCGGCGAAGAAGAGTTCGCCGACGGCTGGCGCCTGCGCAACATCGTCAAGAAGTACTCGGATCACATCGCGCTGCCGATCGAACTGCCGAAAGAGCATCAGGGTGAAGACAAGCCTGCTGAGGTCGAGTGGGAAACCGTCAACCGCGCCAGCGCCCTGTGGACCCGTCCGCGTACCGAGATCAAGGACGAGGAGTACCAGGAGTTCTACAAGCACGTCGGCCACGACTTCGAGAACCCGCTGAGCTGGAGCCACAACAAGGTCGAAGGCAAGCTGGAGTACAGCTCGCTGCTCTACGTGCCGGGGCGTGCGCCGTTCGACCTGTACCACCGCGAAGCGCCCAAGGGCCTCAAGCTCTATGTGCAGCGCGTATTCATCATGGATCAGGCCGATCAGTTCCTGCCGTTGTACCTGCGCTTCATCAAAGGTGTGGTCGACTCCAACGACCTGTCGCTGAACGTCTCCCGCGAGATCCTGCAGTCCGGCCCGGTCATCGACTCGATGAAATCGGCACTGACCAAGCGTGTGCTGGACATGCTGGAGAAGCTGGCCAAGGACAAGCCGGACGACTACAAGACCTTCTGGAAGGCCTTTGGCCAGGTGCTCAAGGAAGGCCCGGCCGAAGACTTCGCCAACAAGGAGAAGATCGCCGGTCTGCTGCGTTTCGCCTCCACCGCCGGCGAAGGCGACGAGCAAGCGGTTTCGCTCGCCGACTACCTGGGTCGCATCAAGGAAGGTCAGGACAAGATCTACTTCCTCACGGGCGAAAGCTATGCACAGATCAAGAACAGCCCGCACCTGGAAGTCTTCCGCAAGAAGGGCATCGAGGTGCTGCTGCTGACCGATCGCATCGACGAGTGGCTGATGAGCTACCTCACCGAGTTCGACGGCAAGCAGTTCGTGGACGTTGCACGCGGGGATCTGGATCTCGGCAAGCTGGACACGGAAGAGGACAAGAAAGCGCAGGAAGAAATTGCCAAGACCAAGGAAGGCCTGGT
>CAMPIF010000137.1 GCA_946886245.1 Ectopseudomonas composti
GTTGAGCGACAGCAGACGCTGCTTGTGGGCCGGGTCGGGATGTTCCAGAGCGAATTTGTGCGGCAGGTCGATGACGAAACCTGAGTTGCGCCCGGAAGCGCCCTGGCCGACACGCTGGGCGTCGACCAGGATGATGCGTTTATCCGGCAGCAGCTCGCCAAGGCGACGCGCAGCGGCCAGGCCGGCGAAACCGGCGCCGATCACCGTATAGTCGGCACGTTGCTCGCCTTGCAGGCGCTTGCACGCGGGTTGCTGCGCCAGCGCGGCGTACCAGCCGCAGCTGCTGTCGTCATGGGGCAGATTGATTTGCTTGCTCATGCGCGTGCCCTCAGGCCACTGATCGTTGTGCGTTCTGGCAGCTTTGCAGCCAGCTGTTGCGCTGGGTCTGTGCCTGTCGTCCGAGCAGGACGAAGCCGCACGCCAGCCCCTGAGCATCGTAGAAACCGGCGCTCAGCCCATCGGCGCTCGGCGTGCAGCGCCATTCACCGGCAGTGCCGGGTGCCGGTGCCAGCAGGCACAGGGGCGCGGCCGGGGTTTTCACCGTCACCGGCATCAGCGGATAGCTCACCGTCGTCGGCTGGCCGAGCAAGGTCTTGCAAAGGGCGGCAATGCCCTGATTGATCGGTGCCAGGTACGGCAGCAATTGCCCATCGACTTCGATGCAATCGCCCAGGGCGTAGATGCCTGGTTGCGAGCTCTGCAGCTGAGCATCGACCCGAATCCCACGACCCACGGCCAACCCGGCGCCTTTGGCCAGGCCCAGATTGGGTTGCAGGCCGACAGCCGAGAGCACCAGATCGGCCTCCAGGCTTTCGCCATTGGCCAGGGTCAGGCGCTAGCCCAGCTCCCGCGCGTCGACACGACGCACGGTGGTCTGCCGGTGCCAACTGCCGCCCAGCTCGGCCAACGCGTTTTGCAGATGCTGCCCGGCTTCGGCCGGCAGCAGACGCTCCATCGGCCATTTGCCGAGGCCGATGACGCTAACCTGAAAACCGCTGGCTGCCAGGTCGTTGGCGAACTCACAGCCGATCAGACCATCGCCGAGAATCGCCACGCGCCGCACGCCGATCAAGCGCTCGCGGAAACTGCGATAGTCATGCAGGTTGTTGACGCTGATCAGCGCATCGCTGGCCCCTTCGATGGGCAGGCGAATCGGTGCGGCACCGCTGGCCAGGACCAGTTGGCCGTATTCCATCTCACCGATATTGGTGTGCAGGCGCCGCGCCGTGGTGTCGATGCGCTCCACCGTGCAATGCGGGTAGACGCGAATCTTCAGGCGCTTCTCGATGGCCAGCGCCGATTCACCGGCCAGCGCGTCAGCGCTTTTGCCCTGAGCCAGGCCGATGGACAGCGCCGGCTTGGAATACAGGTGGCCGGATTCCTGAGTCAGCACGCGAATGTCTACCTCGGCATCGGCGCGGCGCAGGGCCTGGGCCAGACCATAACCGGCATAACCGCTACCGATGTTGACGATAGGCTGACGCACCTCGGCCGCCACCGCCTGCAGCTGTTGCGGCGGCACCGGCAGCGGCGTGCTGAGCGGCGCTGCCGCAGCGGCGACTACCGGGCTGATATCGAGCATCTCGAAATCTTCCTTGCCGACTTTGCACTCCGGGCACTTCCAGTCCGCCGGTACGTCTTCCCAACGAGTGCCGGCGACGATGCCGTCGTCCGGCCAGCCCAAGGCCTCGTCGTAGATCAGGCCGCAGACCACACAGAGCCAGGTCTTGAACATTGCGCTCACTCCCCCGCCACGCGAATGGCGACGTTCTTGGTGCGTACGTAGCTGTACAGCGCTTCCTGGCCCTTCTCGCGGCCGAAACCGGACAGACCGACGCCGCCGAACGGCGTTTCGATACCGCCGGCATACCATTCGTTGACGAATACCTGGCCGGCGCGCAGGCGCCGCACGCAGCGCATGGCACGGCTGATGTCCTGAGTGAACACGCCAGCGACCAGACCGAAATCGGTGCCGTTGGCAATATCAATGGCCTGTTCTTCGCTGTCGAAGGGAATGATCGCCAGCACCGGGCCGAACACCTCTTCCTGGGCGATGCACATGTCCGCGCGCACGTCACGGAACACTGTCGGGCGCATGAAGTGCCCGGCCAGTTCGCCATGAGCCTCGCCACCGGTGGCCAGTACCGCGCCCTCATCGACTGCGCGCCGACACAGGGTTTCGATGCTGGCCAGTTGTCCGGCGCTGACCACCGGGGTGAGGTCCGGGTTGTCCTGGCCGAGGCCGACGCTGAGCCCTTCGGCCAGCTCGACCACCGCCTGGACGATGTCTTCGTAGATCTCGCGCTGAACCAACAGGCGCGACATGGCCGAGCAGACCTGCCCGGCATTGAAGAAGATGCCGCTCTTGACGCTGGCCAGCAGTTGCTTGCGGTCGACATCGGCAAAGGCAATGGCCGCCGATTTGCCGCCCAGCTCCATGACGCTGGGAATGGCGTTGGCCGCCGCATCACGGAGAATCGACTGGCCGGTGGGTACCGAGCCGGTGAAAACGATCTGGTCGACCTTGGCACTGCTCACCAGATACGCCCCGACCTCGCGGCCACGGCCGCAGATCAGGTTGATCGCGCCCTGCGGTAAACCAGCCTTGACGATGGCGCGCACCAGCACGCACATGCCCAGCGGCGACAGCTCCGGCGACTTGATCACCACCGCGTTACCGGCAGCCAGCGCCGGCGCCAGGGAACGAGCGCAGATGGACACCGGGAAATTCCACGGCACGATCTGCGCCGACACGCCCATGGGGTCGTAGACGGTGAAGTCCATGTAGCCGTTGCCCAGCGGGATCGAGGTGCCCTCGATCTTGTCCGCCATGCCGGCGTAGTACTCGAAGTAGCGTGCAGCCTCGATGAACTCGTCGCGGGCATCGTTGATGCTCTTGCCATTCTCCTGGCACAGCACCCAGGCGCCCTCGTCCGCCACCGCACGGATTTCCTCAGCGATGCGCAGCAGCCAACTGACCCGCTGCGCCGGTCGGGCGCGAGTCAGCTCACCGCTGTCGGCGCAGCGACGCGCCGCCAGCAGGGCTCGCTCGGCGTCTTCGACGGTCGCCTGGGCGATGGTCGCCAGCGGCTCGGCGGTGCCGGGGTTGTTCACGCTCAGGTGCTGGGCGCTGTCGACCCAGGCACCATCGATGTAATTGAGCCAGTGAGAGGCAATCGGATACATGGCGGTCTTCTCCTCAGGCGTTCTGCGCGATGGCCAGCAACTTGCGCGCGGCCCACTGGTGGAAGTAGTGAGTCGGGATATCCATTTCCGGGGAGAACGCACCGCCGCCATAACCCGGCGAGTGACGGCCCTTCTGCATGCCTTCGACCGAGGCGATGTCCTCGGCGAAGACCACCTTCCACGATTCCAGAATCGCGTTGCGGCAGGCGGCGTACTCGTCGCTCAGCGCCTCGTCACCGACATAGAACAGACGCAGGTGTTCGATGGTACGGCCCGGTGCGACTGGCTCGAGTTGCATGGCGAAGGCGTGGTCCGCCTGGATGCCCAGCAGCACGTTGGGGAAGAAGGCCACGTACTCGGCATTGCGCAGGCGGTCCTGCGGCCAGCTTGGGAACTGCGGCAGGTGGGTGCCGGCAACGTCCGAGAGGTTATAGGCGTAACTGCCCTGGCCAGCGAACTGCTCGTCGAAGAGGATGTTGTAGTGATCTTCCAGGCGCGAGTAAGTGTTCAGGCTCGGGTGAACCCACGGCAGGTGGTACGCCTCGCAGTAGTTCTCCACGGCCAGCTTCCAGTTGCAGGCGATGTCCAGGGTGGTGGCATCCATGTTGGCGCGGCGGCGCATCAGGTTCATGCCATCGTCACCGAGGAACTGGCTCCAGCGCGCGGTCAGCGGCGCCAGCATCTCTTCCAGCGGCTGCGCATCGCCAGACAGGTTGACGAACACCATGTCCATCCAGATGGCACTGCGAATGGCTTTGAGGCCATGCTTCTCGCAGGCGAAGCGCTCATCCTTGTGCTTGTCGATGCCACCGACGTGCGGCGTGCCCTTGAGGCCGCCGTTGAGGTCGTAGGTCCAGGAATGGTAGGGGCAGCGAATCACGCCCTGCACGGTGCCGGCCTCTTCCACCAGCTTCATGCCACGGTGGCTGCAGACGTTGTGGAATACCTGCACCAGGCCTTCACGGTTGCGCATCAGCAGCAGCGGCAGGCCCATGAAATCGACCGGTTTGACCGAGCCGTTCTGGCTCAGGTCGCTGGCGAAACCAACGCAGGCCCAGGTCTTGCCCATGATCTGGTCGCGCTCGAGCTCGAACAGCTTCTGATCGGTGTAGAACGCGTTGGACAGGCCGGTGGCTTCGTGGATCGGCGCGAGTACGGTTTCCAGCTGACGCACTGGGATTTGCTGAGAAGTGGCTTGAGTCATTGTTGTTATCCCCTGCAAGGCACGGTGGTGGTGATCGGCAAGCGTTCGGGCGCTGCTCGTTGGGCACCAGTGTCGAAAAGCAGGGGATTGTTCGACAAACGATTTTTTGCACTGACATTTATGACTAAAAATCATAAATGTCAGTGCCGAAGGATGACTAAACCCAGCAAATACGCGGCCTCATCCATGCCATGAGCTCATCGACTCATGACGAGAAATGGTTTGTCCGGTGGTGCTGGCAGTGCCATCTTGCCGCCACTGCGCAACGCTCCGCAGGCACTCGCCAACCCGGTAAAGGCTGCCTGCTGCGCAGCGGTTCTACGCCACCAGCGCAGCACCGTACCTCTCACTGATCGCCCGTGCTGCCGGCGACCTACGGCCTGCCTCAGGTCAAAAGCCTGCGGCAGGCTCGTCTCAACCTGCCTGCACCTCATCACCGGGCACGCTGGCGACCTGCTCCATCAACCAGTTGCGAAAGCGCTGCACACTCTGCCGACTGCTGCGGCCCAGCGGTTCGAGCAGGCAGAACTGTGCGTCGGTGTGCAGCGTGACATCGATGGGCCGCACCAGTGCGCCGGTCTGCAGATGGTTGTCGACCAGGTTCGACCAGGCCAGCGCGATACCCTGCCCGCTAAGCGCCGACTGGATCAGCATCGAGTAGCTGTTGATATTGATCCGATGGCGCGGCTCGCGCGCCTTGTAGCCCATGCGCTGGAACCACTCCGGCCAGCTGATCCAGTCGCGCTGCGGATCTTCCAACCACAACCAGGTGCCGGTGGCCAGCTGCGTCGGCTCGCAGAAATCCGGGTGCTTGGCCAGGTAACCGGGGCTGCACACGGGAAACACCTCTTCGGCGAACAGCGACGTCACCTGCATGTTCTTCGGCGGCGTGCGGCAGTAGTACAGCGCCAGGTCGCAGTCCAGGCGGGAGAAATCCTTGACGTGGTCGTAGGCGATGATGCGCAGGTCCACCTCTTCGTTGTCACGCTGGAACTCGGCCACACGCGGCAACAGCCAGAGCGAGGCCATGGCGGTACTGGTCACCACCGTGACCTGCTGCGCGCCACGCCAGTGACGGATCTCGCCGGTGGCATGGGCCAGTTGCAACAGGGCTTCGCGCACCGTGTCGTAGTAGTGACTGCCGGTCGGGCTGAGGTTGATCTCGCGGGTGGTGCGTTCGAACAGGGTCTTGCCGAGGTAGTCCTCGAGCAGGCGCACCTGTCGGCTGATCGCACCCTGGGTGACGTTCAATTCCTTGGCCGCGAGAGTGAAACTCAGGTTTCGCGCGGCCGACTCGAACGCCACCAGGCTATTGAGTGGGGGCAGAGGTTGAATCTTCATGCAGGCAATTCACGCAGGCGTTGTTGTTATTTGGCCGCTGTCTGGGGAGCGGCTCGACCTGAAGCATGCAGCTTGTAGCGTTAAACCGATACACGTCGCGAGAGAAAAGTCACAGCTCGGGTAGACTTGCACACCGCCGCCCGCAGTTGCGCCACTGCGCGACGGATACCAGTAGAACAGCGCCGCGCCAGCGTTTCTTGCCTGAAAACCCCGTCAACACGTCAGAACGCGTCATCCCACATGTCTCTGGAAAACGCCCGTGTTAACGGGGTAGAACTCGCATGCTCAATCGGCCGGCCAGGTGGCTGCATTGCAATCCAGTACGTGTGCGTCCTGTAAATTGCGCTCGACTACTGTTCGACAGCTCTCAGGTGTTGGCTGACTTCGGCAGTGACTGCAGCCTGTTGATGGGGCGCAGTTGCAATCAACTCGTTCATGCGGGTTATGCCTCCAATCTCCCGGGCAACGGTCCGAATGATTTCGGCAGTGCTTGATGCAACTGCGCACGCTATCGCGACCCTGCTACAGAATTACTGCAATTCGTTGGTGAAACGTCCAACCGCTCCAACCACTTGCTTAGCACCGTCCTGGATTTCCACAATCACGGTACCGGCCTGGTTGGCCAGTGCCAGGCCATGATCGGCTTGCTCACGGCTACTGAACATCTCTCGCACAGCTCGCTCGGCAAGCGCCTGATTCTCCTGCACTACGGTGACGATTTCTTCTGTGGCTTCGCTGGTTCGACCAGCCAGCTTACGCACCTCATCGGCTACTACGGCGAAACCGCGTCCATGCTCACCCGCACGGGCGGCTTCAATGGCAGCATTGAGTGCCAGCAAGTTGGTCTGGGAAGCAATGCTACCAATGGTCTGAACGATTGAGCTGATCAACAACGATTGTTCACCAAGCGCCTCAATACTCTCGGTGGCCGATTGCATTTGTACAGCAATGCTCTGCATGGTCTGAACAGTTTGCTGCACGACTTCAGCCCCGCGCGCGGCACTCACATCCGTTTGTTGAGAAACGCCATAGGCAACGCCTGCCGCCTCCCGCACCTGGGTTTCCCGAGCCACTTGTTCAGTCACGACGCTAGCGAATTTCACCACCTTGGATAACTTTCCTTCGGCGTCATGAACGGGGTTATACGTCGCCTCCAGCCAAACCTCTTGACCTCTGCTGTCGATCCGTTTGAAGCGATTAGCCACGTATTCACCACGGTTGAGCGTCTTCCAAAAGGCTGCATATTGAGGAGCGTTCGCCTCTTCAGGCAGACAAAAAATGCTGTGATGTTTCCCGGTAATCTGGCCGAGCGAATAGCCCATGGCAGCAAGAAACTGCTGATTGGCGGTGATGACCGTACCGTCCAGATTAAAATGGATGACCGCAGTGGAGCGGATCAACGCGTCAATTAAAGCCTCGTTTTCTTTTGCTTTTTCGAGGGCCTGACTGATCTCGCTGCCGTACCCCTGGACGTGGGACAGCTTTCCGTCCTCGCCTTTGATTGGAAACCAATTCAGCTTTATCCAGGCGAGGCTCCCGTCGGCTCGCAGATAGCGGTAGTCATCACTCACCGGCTCAAACTTCGAGATAGCCATATTGAATGAATGAAAGCAGGGCAGACTTTTCACGTAGGGGGGAACAATCGCTGACAGCGGACGCCCCCGAAGATCATTGGTGTATCCGAGAGCCTTAGCAAAATTCGCGTTGAACTCGCAGATGTTGAATTGCGCATCGAGTCTGATGGAGAGCATGCTTCGTTCCATCTGCTCAGCCTGTTGACGCAGCAGATACAGTTCCGCACTCTGGTCTTCTAGTGTTTTCTTAAGGGCACGGTTGAACATTAACGTCTCCACAGAATTAGGTAGATAGCGATTCGCAACGGAATCTTTGTCATTCCCAGGCAAGACCTACCGGCCCGCTGCGAATTATTCAGTACAGACTTGCAACTGCATTCCGAGCAGGAGAAATGCTTGGCCTAGACGCACTGCCCCGGCTTGAGCCGATCATGGTTTCCCCGACATTTCTGTTGTGCCTTGCGAAAGTCAGTCACGCCCCACGCGGGTCTGCCGACGGCCATTAAGCGCCCTCGTTGTACTGCCAACCCCGCTCTACCCGATAGTCAATGCCTTCCGCTTGCCGTCGCACATCTTGTACAGACCCTAGGTGCCGTAGCAGCTTCAGCACGGTGTGATCACCAAGTTACTGCCACCGACCAGCAGCGCCTGCCCTCATGTGCCCTGCCAGGCTGCCTGCCCTAGGAAACATCAGCCAGAAAGCACCGGGCATGATGCGATCTTTTTCAATCAGGGGCTGCCAGGCACTCGTTCATAAGATCTCGAGGCAGGCGCTGTAGAAAATGCAGGCAGGCATGGACAGCGCCAAAACATGTACAAATTATATATTTTGTACAGGTTTTGTCCAGCAATAGAGTAACCTGTCGTCGGGCTGTAGGTTACGAAGCATGCGCTGCGGTACCGACGATAAGTCTCGATGGCACGATTCTGTGGGGCTGGAGGCTGGGGACACTTGTTGCAGAAACAACCGAGAACCATATTGTTGCCCGCGTTCACTCTGCGACCCGCTATCAGAGCCTCGAGAATGGGCTCGATGAAACTGGTGCTGGAGGTGCTGGGAGCACTCACTGTAAGGACCGAAGCAAGCCAGGCGCCCATCGCGATCTCATATCGCCACTGCGGGGCTGGAGGGAATGTGTTCACTGCCGGCTGACCCCGGCAAGGGTTGCAATGACCTCAACGTACTCGGCAACTCACCATGACTGCCAGCTCTCCGAGCGAAGTGAAACGTCACTCATTGCGGGGCTTCTAGGCCGATGAGGTCGGGCGGGTGCTGCTGGTTACCGACATTGCATGGACAGACTGGCTCCCAGAAGTGCACGGCACGGGTCGCGCCAGGCAGCAAGACGGGCCGGCCAAGCCGACCCGAATCGCTTGTGCATGCGGCCAGGTGCGAAACATCGGTTTCATGGTGATACCCAGACCAGCCGGACATCCCCCATTTCAACCATGCCACCAGGTGATGCGATCAAACCAAGACCGACTCAATTGCCTCGGTATGTCGAAAAACCATAGGGGCTGAGCAGCAGCGGGATGTGGTAGTGCGGCACGGTACCATCGACCTCGAAGATCACAGGCACCTCGGGGAAGAAGCTTTTCGTATCGTGCTTCGCGAACCACTCGCCGGTCTTGAACGTCACGCGGTAGATGCCCTTCTCAAGTGCCTTGTCTTGCGGATACAGGGCAGTGATACGCCCCTGCTCGTTGGTGACACCGTCATTGAGCGCCTGCCAGTTCTGGCCATCCTTCTTCTCCAACGTGACGGTCACGGCTGGCGACGGCAGCCCGTCCTGCAGGTTCAGCACATGAACACTGAGTGGGTTGGCATCTGCCAACGCCAAGGAAGAAAGGCCGCTCAGAATTGCACCAGCCAGAAGGGTTCTGAGAGCTTTCATGCTGTATCTCCGGTTTATTGGTGGATGGAAAGAATCTGGTCGATGGCCTTGAGTGCGCAGGCCTCATCATTGGCAGCACCACCCGCCCCTGCGACGCCAATCGCACCGATGACCTGATCACCGACTTTTAGTGGTACGCCGCCGCCCAAC
>CAMPIF010000138.1 GCA_946886245.1 Ectopseudomonas composti
CCCAATAACCGCCCCAGCCACCGCCGTACTGGGTGGTGACCTGATCCTGGCGCTCGTCGACGATCAGCACGCTCTGGACTTTCAGGTCACCCTGACCATCGGCCGCCTGGCGCAGGCCGCGCTGGTCGAGCTGTTCGGCGACGGCCTGGCTGATGCGCGCCTCGGTGATATCGCTCTTCAGGCGCGCGTCATTGGGTTGGTAGGCGAGCTTGTCGTCCATCCAGCTCCAGCTGCGGTAGGCGCCGAAATCGCGGCTGGGGTCGAAGTCGCGCTCCAGGCTGACGCTGGCGCAGCCACTGAGCAGCAAGGCCACGATCAGGTAGGACAGGTTACGCATGATGCTCTCCTGGGCAGTCGATCAATAAGGGGGATAGCCGTCCAGCGCGCTGCGGATGGCCGCGCGCATGGCGTCGGCCTGCGCCGCCTGGTCCTTGCCGGCCACGGCTTCGCCGCTACCTGACCAGACCACCTGGCGGTCGCGTGGGTCGATCAGTTCGATGCG
This sequence comes from Ectopseudomonas composti, assembly GCA_946886245.1. The sequence continues at coordinate 503 of CAMPIF010000138.1, forward strand.
TACCACCGCCACTTTCTGTTCGTAGGTGCGCACGATAGGAACGCTACCGTAGGCGCCGTAGTGGCGGTCCCAGTGGCTGCCGGTGCCGTAGTAGCCACCGACGTTGTCCTGATACTGGTGCAGGCGGGTTTCCTGGCTGATCCGGGCGTTGACCAGCACATCGCCAGGACCCTTGAGTGCCGGGCGCAGGCCGTACTGGTCGAGGCCGGCGCTGACGCTGTCGGCCAGTTGATCACCACCAGGCGCACGGCCATCGAGCCAACTCCAGCTGCGGTAGCGACCGTAGTCGCGTGGCGCAGCGGGATAGGCGCTGTGGTCGAAGGTCGTCGCCGCGCCAGGCGGTGCCGGTGGCATCGGCAGCGATTCGGCCTGGTAAGGGTTCTGGCTCTGGCAGGCGGCCAGCAGCGGCAGCATGAGTATGGCTATGGCGGTGCGCATGGTCGTCTCCGTGGTCGCGCGCGACATCCCCGATGGCTTCAGGCTACGCCGGACTGTCGGCTTCGTCCAACGCCTGCGCCACGGTTTCAGCGTGGTCGGCAGATCCAGTGCAGGTAGCGGCCGAGCCCCTCGAAGCTGGGGTGGCGGCGGTGCGCCAGTTCCATTTCCAGTAAGTCGATCAGCTCGGCCTTGGCCTGGAATTGCTGCGGCATGTAATCGTGGAACACGCGCACGCCGCTGCGGCTTTCGATCTGCCAGTGGGCGACGAGTTGCGTGGCCAGTTCGCGTGGGTCTACCGGTTGTTGTGGTGTCAGGCTCTGTTTCTCACCGGCGAAGTGTTCCTTGCGCAGCTTGCGAAAATGACCCTTGAGCAGGTTGCGGTAGATCAGCGCGTCCTTGTTATAGAAGGCCAGCGACAGCCAGCCATTGCTTGCAGTCAGCTGGTGCAACACCGGCAGGATGGCCGCCGGCTCGGCCAGCCACTCCAGTACGGCGTGACATAGCACCAGATCGAAGGGCTCTTGCAGCTGGCCGAGCAGTTCCTGCCAGGGCGCCTGGATGAAGGTGGCGTTCTGTCCGGCTTCGGCGAAGCGCTGGCGTGCACCTTCGAGCATGGGTTCGGCGGGTTCGGCCAGAGTGACCTGGTGACCACGCTGGGCCAGCCACAGACTCATGTGACCCAGGCCGGCGCCGACGTCCAGCACCCGCAGCGGGCGATCCGGCAGCGCCTCGGCCAGGTCGGCCTGCAGCACCGCGAGGCGAATGGCACCCTTGGCGCCGCCGTAGATCTTCTCGGCGAAGCGGGTGGCGAGTTCGTCGAAGTGGCGGTCGCTCATTTGAGGAAGCGCCGTTCGTTGTCGGCGAGCTTGTCGAGCACCGCCTGGTTCATGTCGAGGCCCAGCTCACTGCACAGTTGCAGGAGATAGAGCAGTACGTCGGCCACCTCCTGGCCGGCATGGGCGAGCTGATCGGCAGGCAACTGGCGGGACTGCTCCTCGCTCAGCCACTGGAAGATTTCCACCAGCTCGGCCATCTCCACGCTAGCGGCCATGACCAGGTTCTTCGGGCTTTGGTAACGACGCCAGTCGTTGTGATCGCGAATGGCGTGCATGCGGGCGGTGAGTTCGGCGAGGTTCATGGTGCGGCTCCGTTCGAGCCGCATAGCTTCGGCTCGAACGACGTGCGCTGCAAGTTACGGAGTGGTTTTTGTCTGTGCGTAGGAGCGGCTTCAGCCGCGATCCATTTCGCGGTTGAAGCGCAATGCCGCCCAGCCGCTCCTACCGGAAGTGGAGATCAGCTTTCCAGCGGCTGCCAGCTCCCGGCCATATGCGCTATGTCGCCCTCGCCGATCAGGCGGAACTGGCCGCTGGCGGCAGACTCGCTGGCCTGCAGGGCAACGTGGGTGGGCAGCAACACGGGTTTCTGGAAGCGTACCTCCACCTCGTAGCCGCTCGGCGGCAGGTGCGCGTGCAGGGCTGACAGGCTGCGCGCCTTGTTCCACAGGCCATGGGCGATGGCGCGCGGGAAGCCGAACAGGCGGGCCGTCATGGCGAACAGGTGGATCGGGTTGTAGTCGCCGGCCACGCGCGCATAGCGCCGGCCAGTGTCGGCGGGGGCCGCCCAGTCGGTCAGTGGCGACAGCTCCAGCGGCTCTTGCTCGGCACCGGGCTGCGCCTGCCCTTCGAGACGCAAGGCGCGGCAGAGGATGCGGCTATCACCTTGCCAGAGCAGGCCGAGTTGGTCTTCCAGTCGGGTGATCAGGCTGAAGGTGGCGCCCTTGTCGTGCGGTTGCAGATCGGCGACCTGCACGCTGATCTGGAACGGCCCCAGCCCACCCAGCGGACGCAACACACGGATACGATTCTCTAGATGCACCAGGCCCAGCAGCGGGAAGGGAAAGCGGCGGTCGGTGAGCAACTTCATCTGCAGGCCGAAAGCGAGCACGTGCGGATAGACAGGTGGCAGGTACGGGCTGTCTGCGATGGCGCAGACCTGGCGATAGCGCGCGAGGTGCTTCGGGTCCGCCTCCACGCGGCAGCGCAGACCGATGTCGGGCAGTTGGCGGCCAGTCACCTTGCGGCGCAGGGCTGCGCGCAGGAACAGACCGGGCAGAGCCGGTGGTGCATCGAGATCGAGCCAGTCGATGGCCATTGGCGAACTCCTTGGCGAATGAATGTCTGCAGCTTAACCCTCAGACCCGCGCTGACATTGGCTGTTCTGCCCAGCACGTACGCAGGGCAGTCAATCGTTCTGATGCGCGGTTTGCGCGCGGCGGCTCGCTGCCCCTAAGATGGCGCCGTTCACGAGTAATGCTCACTAATAAGAAGAACAGCAGGAATCATGCGTGATCTGACCGACGATGTGGCGCTGATGCGCCCGGTAATCGATGCCCTGCGTGCCAGCGGAACCGATCCCGACCGCGTGCTGGTGCGTGTTGGCCTGCCTCCTGGCGGGCTGCCGGCTGGCCGTTTTCCCCATGCGGCCCAGGCGGCGTTCTGGAAGGCCGCCAGCGAAGAGTGCGGCGAGGAGCACGTCGGGCTGTACCTGGCCCAGCATCTGCCTGCTTTCCATGGCCTGCTTCTGGAATACCTTTTTCTCTCCAGCGAAACCTTTGGCGCGGGCCTGCGCCATGCGCTGCGCTACGTACGCCTGCTCTCCGACACCCTCAATGCGCACTTGCATGTGGACGGCGACATGGCCGTGCTGACGCTGGGCCTGCAAGCCGATACGCCGCGCCATTTTCCGGAGATGTTGGCGGGCGCGGTGATCCGTCTGTTCGCGGCCTTGACCGAAAACGATTTTCGCCCGCGTGAAGTGCGTTTCATGCATGCCGAAGGCGCATCCGCTGAGCGCTATCTGGCGGTTTATGGTTGCCCGGTGCGCCTCGGCGCCGAGGACTGCGCACTACTGTTCGATGCTGCGGTGCTGGACAAGGTCTCGCGCCACGCCGCACCGGAATTGTTGCGTATGCACGAGTCGCTGGCGCGGCGGCAATTGGCGGAGGTGGAGAGGCTGGACCTGGTGCGCCAGGTGCGTGAGCTGATTGCCGAACTGTTGGTCGATGGTGGCGCCACCCTGGAGCAGGTGGCGGCGCGCTTGAACATGCCGGCGCGGCGCCTGCGCGAGCGCCTGGCCATGGCCGGTGTGCGCTTCAATGATCTGATCACCGATTACCGCTGCCGCCTGGCCAAGGAGCTGTTGCTCAAGACCGACGAGCGCATCGAAGTGATAGTCGAGCGTACCGGCTTCTCCGAGCCGAGCACCTTCTACCGCGCGTTCAAGCGCTGGGTCGGGGAAACACCGGTGGAGTTTCGCAAGCGCGGCAAGGCGTGACGCCGCAGGGTGCGCCGCGCGCACCGTGCACCCACCGGATTAATGGATGGCCTCGGTGCGCGCGGCGCACCCTACACCAAATGCCCTGGCAGTTGGGTGGGCCGGGCGGCGATCCGCTTCAGCCCACCAGCCCAACGGTCTCAGGCACCGAGCAGACTCTGCCCGCACACGCGCAGCACCTGCGCGCTCACCGCGCCCGAGCCCGGCTGGGCGAACCAGGCCACGGCTTCGGCGACGTCCTGCGGCAGGCCGCCCTGGCTCATGGAGTTCATCCGTCGGCCGGCTTCGCGGATGCCCAGCGGAATGGCGGCGGTCATCTGGGTTTCGATGAAACCGGGGGCCACCGCGTTGATGCTGATGCCTTTCTTCGCCAGTGCCGGCGCCCAGGCCTGAGCCAGGCCGATCACGCCAGCCTTGCTCACTGCGTAGTTGGTCTGGCCCATATTGCCGGCAATGCCGCTGATCGAGGCGATCAGCACCACGCGGCCGTTGTCGTGCAGCTTGTCGGCGTCCAGCAGCGCCTGGGTCAGCACCTGCGGCGCCTTGAGGTTGACGTCGATTACCGAGTTCCAGAACGCGTCGCTCATCTTCGCCAGGGTCTTGTCGCGGGTGATGCCGGCGTTGTGCACGACGATGTCGAGGCCGTCGGGCAACGCCTCGACCAGGCACTGCGGCGCATCGTCGGCGCAGATATCCAGGATCACCGCGCGCCCGCCCAGGCGTGCCGCCAGCGCCTGCAGCGCATCGGCAGCCTGTGGCACATCGAGCAGCACGACCTCGGCGCCGTCACGGGCGAGCACTTCTGCGATGGACGCGCCGATACCGCGTGAGGCGCCAGTGACCAGCGCCTTCTTGCCAGCCAATGGGCGTGTCCAGTCCCTGACCTGTTCGCCGCAGGCGCCGAGATGCAGCACCTGACCGGAGACGTAGGCGCTTTTCGGCGAGAGGAAGAAGCGCAGCGCGCCTTCCAGTTGCTGCTCGCCACCCTTGCCGACATAGAGCAATTGCACGCTGCCACCGCGACGGATTTCCTTGCCCAGCGAGCGGGTAAAACCTTCCAGTGAACGCTGCACGCTGGCGGCGATCGGGTCTTTGAGTGATTCGGGCGCACGCCCCAGCACCACCACGCGAGGGCTATTGGCCAACCCCTTGAAGGTGGGCTGGAAGAAGTCGCGCAGCTCGATCAGCTGCTCGAAACGGGTCAGGTGGCTGGCGTCGAATACCAGCGCCTTGAGTTTGGGGCTGTGCTCGGCGGTCCAGCGGGGCAGATCGAGCTGTCCGTCGCGAGCTGAGAACAATTGATCGGTGAGCTTGTTGGCGAAGGGCATCACGGCCTGGAGCAGTTCGCCTTCACCACCCAGCAGCAGGGCGCCGTCCACCGGTCGCACGCGGCCAGCCATCCAGCGTTCCAGGCGCACAGGCGCCGGCAGGCCGAGGGCGCCAACCAGGCGGCGGCCGGTGGAGGAGTTGGCGAAAGCGAGGTAACGATCGGACATGAAGGGCTCCTGCGGGCGAATCGAAAGTCGTGTCACTGTACGCGGCGACAGGCAAAGCGCAATTGACCCTGTTGCCTCACGCGCCGGCAAGGCGGCCAATGTTCGCGGCCTGCCGAGGTTTAGCCTGTGCGGCCAGAAGGCTACAGTGTCAGTCTCATGTTTCTGGGAACTGGCGGACGGGCAATAGTTCGCCACAGGTTTCTTCGATTTCTCGACCAGCAAGGAGTCCCCATGATCCAGTTGCGCCGGGTCGCCATCGTAGGCGGCAACCGTATCCCGTTCGCCCGTTCCAACACCGTCTACGCCAGGGCAAGCAATCAGGAGATGCTGACCAGCGCCCTCGAAGGGCTGGTGGAGCGCTTCAATCTGCATGGTGAGCGCCTCGGCGAGGTGGTGGCCGGTGCCGTACTCAAGCACTCGCGGGACTTCAACCTGACCCGTGAGTGCGTGTTGGGCTCGCGCCTGGCGCCGGAGACCCCGGCCTACGACCTGCAGCAGGCCTGCGGTACTGGTCTGGAAGCAGCGATTCTGGTGGCCAACAAGATCGCCCTCGGGCAGATCGACTGCGGCATCGCCGGCGGCGTTGACACCACCTCCGACGCACCCATCGGCGTCAACGAGGGGCTGCGGCAGATTCTGCTGGAGGCCAACCGCGGCAAGAGCACCGGTGACAAGCTCAAGAGCCTGCTGAAGATTCGCCCGCGCCACCTGGCGCCGCACATTCCGCGCAATGGTGAGCCGCGCACCGGGCTGTCGATGGGCGAGCACTGCGAGCTGATGGCGCAACGCTGGGCCATCGCGCGTGACGAGCAGGATCAGTTGGCGCTGGCCAGTCACCAGAAGCTCGCGGCGGCCTACGCCGAGGGCTGGCACGATGACCTGATGACGCCGTTCCTCGGCCTGACCCGCGACCAGAACCTGCGGCCGGACATCAGCGCGGAGAAGCTTGCGACCCTCAAACCCTGCTTCGAGCGTGGTCCGCGTGGCACGCTGACGCCGGCCAACTCCACGCCGCTGACCGATGGCGCCTCGCTGGTGCTGCTGGCCAGCGAGGAATGGGCCAAGGCCCGTGGTCTGCCGGTGCTGGCCTATCTGCGCGATGGCGAGGCGGCGGCAGTGGATTTCGTCCAGGGCAAGGAGGGCCTGCTGATGGCGCCGGTGTACGCGGTACCGCGTCTGCTGGCGCGCAATGGCCTGACCCTGCAGGATTTTGACTACTACGAGATCCACGAGGCCTTCGCCGCCCAGGTGCTGTGCACGCTCAAGGCCTGGGAGGATGCCGAGTACTGCAAGGAGCGCCTGGGCCTGGACGCCGCGCTGGGCTCCATCGACCGCAGCAAGATGAACGTCAAGGGCAGCTCGCTGGCTGCTGGCCACCCATTCGCAGCCACTGGCGGACGCATCGTCGCCAACCTGGCCAAGCTGCTGGCGGTGGCCGGCGAGGGGCGCGGCCTGATTTCCATCTGCGCGGCCGGTGGTCAGGGTGTGACTGCAATCCTCGAGCGGTAATCCAATACGGGTGGTTGCAAGTCATCGCGATCACTCGATGTAAGCAACTCCGTGATTCGGGCGGCCCGCATAGCGCGTGGCCGCCCTTTTTTTGCGCGCCGCCTGGCTGTGGGAGGGGCTTGAGCCGCGACAAGCGCTTGCAGCGTGCTGTTTTCGGTGAACGCTGCGGTGGCCTGTCGCGCGGCAAATCACCACAGCGCCAGTTGGGCCTTTAGCGGCTAGTCTTTTAGTGCGCATTGATCCAGATCAATACGCCTTTTCGCGCGTTACTCAGCAGCTTCTGGGCTGCATACCACTTCCATAAGAACAATTTCAGCTCGTGTGACTCCAAGACCTGGAGTCTATGGATCGGCTTTGCGTGCTGGGGCCGAAATAACCCTGAATGAGGATGTGACATGTTCGGCCTAGAGGCGCTCGATCTCGCCCGAATCCAGTTTGCCTTCACCATTTCCTTCCACATCGTCTTTCCGGCCATCACCATCGGTCTGGCCAGCTACCTGGCGGTGCTCGAGGGGCTGTGGCTGAAGACCGGCAATACGCTATACCGCGATCTTTACCACTTCTGGTCGAAGATCTTCGCGGTCAACTTCGGCATGGGCGTGGTTTCCGGCCTGGTCATGGCCTACCAGTTCGGCACCAACTGGAGCGCGTTCTCCGACTTTGCCGGGGCGGTCACCGGGCCGCTGCTGACTTACGAGGTGCTCACCGCGTTCTTCCTCGAAGCGGGCTTCCTCGGCGTCATGTTGTTCGGCTGGCATCGCGTCGGGCCGGGCCTGCACTTCTTCTCCACGGTGATGGTGGCCATCGGCACGCTGATCTCGACCTTCTGGATCCTCGCTTCCAACAGCTGGATGCACACGCCACAGGGCTTCGAGATCATCGACGGGCGGGTAATTCCGGTGGACTGGTTCGCCGTGGTGTTCAACCCGTCGTTCCCCTATCGCCTGGCGCACATGGCCACGGCGGCGTTCCTCGCCACCGCTTTCTTCGTCGGTGCTTCGGCGGCCTGGCACCTGCTGCGCGGGCGTGACAACCCGGCCATCCGCAAGATGCTGTCGATGGCGCTGTGGATGGCCCTGCTGGTGGCGCCGGTGCAGGCCTTCATCGGCGACCTGCACGGCCTCAATACGCTCAAGTACCAGCCGGCGAAGATCGCGGCCATCGAGGGTCACTGGGAGAACGTCGGCGACGAGCCGACGCCGCTGATCCTGTTCGGCTGGCCGGACATGGAGCGCGAGGAAACCCGCTTCAAGGTGGAGATCCCCGCGCTCGGCAGCCTGATCCTCACTCATAGCCTGGACAAGCAGGTGCCCGCGCTGAAGGACTTCCCGCCGGAGGACCGGGCCAATTCCACCGTCGTCTTCTGGACCTTTCGCATCATGGTCGCCATGGGCCTGATGATGATCTTCGTCGGCCTCTGGGGGACCTGGCTGCGTCGGGGCGAGCGGCTGTATACCTGCCGTCCGTTCCTGCACCTGGCCGTGTGGATGGGCCCGAGCGGGATCATCGCCATCCTCGCGGGCTGGTACACCACCGAGATCGGCCGCCAGCCGTGGATCGTCCATGGTCTGATGCGTACCGCCGATGCTTCGTCAGGGCATAGCGCGGCGCAGCTGGGCTTCACCCTGGTGCTGTTCGTGGTGGTGTATTTCGTGCTGTTCGGTGCGGGTATCGGCTACATGCTGCGCCTGGTGCGCAAGGGGCCGAAGATCGACGAGGGCAAGGAAGCGTCCGAGGGTGGGCCCGGCCTGCCGCGTACGCCAGCGCGTCCGCTGTCGGCTGCCGAAGAAGGCCTGGACGATGGCGAAACCGACACCTTGCCGCAGAGGAGCTGAACATGGGTATCGACCTTCCACTGATCTGGGCGGTGATCATCGCCTTCGGTGTGATGATGTATGTGGTGATGGATGGCTTCGATCTGGGCATCGGCATCCTCTTTCCCTTCGTTCGCGACGACGGCGAGCGCGACGTGATGATGAACACCGTCGCGCCGGTCTGGGACGGCAACGAGACCTGGC
>CAMPIF010000139.1 GCA_946886245.1 Ectopseudomonas composti
TATGACGAGGAAGAATCGCGCATCAACGACTTCTCGATGCGCGAGGACATCAACGCCGCCTACCTGATGAACAGCGTCGATATCGACGACTGGCGCTTTATCGCCGGCATGCGCTACGAGGGCACCGAGTTCGAGGCCAAGGGCACCGGCCTACGCGACGATGCCTACGAGGCGATCACCAGCCGCAAGCGCTACGACCACTGGCTGCCGGGCTTGCACGCACGCTATCAGCTCGATGCCAGCACGCAGATCCGCGCCGCCTGGACCAACTCGGTGGTGCGCCCGACCTTCGGCCAGCTGGCGCCAGGCTTCGTCATTGACGGTGACGAGGCCAGTTTCGGCAACCCCAACCTCAAGCCGCTGGAGTCGAGCAACTTCGACCTCGGTATCGAGCGCTATCTGGGCCGCGCCGGGGTAGTCTCGGCCTTCGCCTTCTACAAGGATATCGACAATTTCGTCTATGCCACGGACCTGGCCGGCAGCGGCGCCTGGGCCGATTTCAGCGAGGCCAATACCTTCGCCAACGGCACCAGCGCCAAACTCTACGGCATCGAGCTGGCCTACTCGCAGAAGTTCGAGTGGCTGCCGGCACCCTGGAACGGCCTGCTGCTGGGCGCCAACGCCACCTTCAGCCGTTCCGATGCGCGCATCGAAGGCCAGGGCAGCCAGCGCAGCATCGACCTGCCGAACCAGTCCGACCAGGTCGGCAACCTGACCCTGGGCTGGGAGAACGACAAGCTCAGCCTGCGCCTGGCGGCCAACTACAAATCCAGGTACCTGGCGGAGGTGGCGGCGGTGGACGACAAGGCCCATGACCTCTATGCCGATGCTCAGCTGTTCGTCGATTTCAGCGCCGGGTACTTCCTCAGCGACAACCTGCAGCTCAAGTTCGAGGCGCAGAACATCACGGACGAGTCTTATTACCTCTATACCGGCAACCGTCGCTACAACTCCCAGTACGAGGAATACGGCCCGACCTACAAGCTCGGCCTGACCTTTACCCACTTCTAAAATCTCTGCCCTGCGCGCCCGCCGGGCAGCGCAGGGCGACCCGTACAAGGATCGCCCCTGTAATGAACCGTGTTTTCTCTCCCACCCCCCTGGCTCTCGCTCTGCTCGCCAGTGTCCTGGCCCTCGCTGGTTGTGAGCCACAGGCGCCGGCCACCCAGGCCCAGCCCGCTGCGGTCGAGACTGCGCCTCTGGCACCACAGGCCTGGCAGCCTGCCACCGAGATTGCCATCGAAGACCTGCAACTGCTGACCGACACCACGTTCTGGCCGGGTGCGCGCTACCTGCTCAGCAGCGAGAAGCAGGGCCTCTACCTGCTCGATGAACAGGGCGCCCAACTGGCTCATCTGCCCGGTCGCTTCGGCGCCCTGGATCAGCGCGTCGATGCCGAGGGCCTGCTACTGGCCAGTGTCGACATCGACCGTCAGCAGCCCGTGCTGGTGGCGCTGCGCGGTGCCGAGCGGCGCTGGGGCGCGCCGGTGTATCTGCCGCGCGCCAGCTTCAAGATGGACGGCCTGTGCCTGTCGCGCGACGAGGCCGACAACCAGTTCCTGTTCCTGGTCGGCGAAGAGGGAATGGGCGAACAGTGGTTGGTGGCCCAGGGCCTGCAGCCGCTGGCCGGCGGCAGGCTCAGGCGCCGCACCAGGCGCGGCTCGGCCAGCGAGCATTGCCGCGTCGATGACGCTGCCGAGCTGCTCTACGTAAACGAGGAAAACGTCGGCTTGTGGGCCTACGCCGCCCACGCCGAGGCCGACCTGATCCGCCAGCCGGTGGGCCTGCGTCAGCCGTTCGGTGATATCGCCGAGGCCATGGGCAGCATGGCCGTGATTCCCGCTGGCGTGCTTGCCCTCGACCCCGAGGCCGGCGTGCTGCACCGCTACAGTCGCCAGGACAAAGGCTGGCGCGCCGAGACGCCGCTGCCGCTGACCGGGCTGGATGAGCCGGAGCGCCTCGGTGCGCGGGTGGTCGAGGGTGGCCTGCAATTGCTGATCGGCGACGACCGTGGCCTGCACCGTGCTCAGCTCGACTGGCTGCCGGAGCCACTGGCGCCGATCAGAGCGCTACCGGTGCTGACGTCGCTGGTTCAGACCGACGAGGTACCAAGCCTGGGCGACGCCGCCGACGACCCGGCGATCTGGCTGCACCCGGATGAGCCGAGCCGCAGTCGTGTGCTGGGCACCGACAAGCAGGGCGGCCTGCTGGTCTACGACCTGCAGGGCAAGCAGTTGCAGGACCTGCGTGTTGGCCGCGTCAACAACGTCGACCTGCGCCCGGGCTTTCGCCTCGGCAGTGCCACGGTGGACCTGGCCGTAGCCAGCCATCGCGACAACAACGCCCTGCAGTTCTTCGCCATCGACCGCGCCAGTGGCGAGCTCAGCGATCTTGGCCAGGCGCCGACCACCCTGACCGATATCTACGGCTTGTGCCTGTTCCAGGAGCCCGATGGCGCCGTCCATGCCATAGCCAACGACAAGGACGGCACCTTCCTGCAGTACCGCCTGGACGGTTCCAGCGGCCGTGTGCAGGCCACGCTGGCGCGCCAGTTCAAGGTCGCCAGCCAGCCGGAAGGCTGCGTCGCCGATGACCGTAATCAGCGCCTGTTCGTCGGCGAGGAGGACGTCGCGGTGTGGGCTCTCGATGCTCGCGCCGAGGCAGCGGCCGAGCTGCAGCAGGTGATCAGCGTCGGCGATGTGGTGCACGCCGATATCGAGGGTTTGGCCTTTTACCAGGGCGAGCAGCGCGACTACCTGGTGATCTCCAGTCAGGGCAACGACAGCTACGTGGTGCTCGACGGCCAGGCGCCCTATGCGGTGCGCGGCGCCTTCCGTATCGGTCTGGATGCAGAGCGCGGCATCGACGGTGTGTCGGAGACCGATGGCCTGGAGGTGACCTCGGCCAACCTCGGTGGCCCCTGGAGCCAGGGGATGCTGGTGGTGCAGGACGGCCGCAAGCGCATGCCAGAAGGCCGGCAGAACTACAAGTACCTGCCCTGGCGCGCAGTGGCCGAGGCCCTGGGCCTGGAATAACCGCGTTTCACGGCCGGATTTCGTCCGGCTAGGGGCGTTCGTAGGGCGGACTCAGGAGCGCAGCGAACAGTCCGCCGCAGCGAAGCACCGGGCGCTACAGACGGGGCGCAAAGCTCGCGGCTAAAGCCCCTCCCACGGCAGCGGGGCAATTTCGCCGGTAACCGCAATAGAGATGGCGCCCGCCACCCATGGCGGGCGCAGCAAGCAAGGAGTCGAAGATGCACAGTTCACTCGAACAGATGACCGTCTGGAGCCTGGTCAGCGAGGCCAGCCTGCTGGTGCAGGCAGTGATGCTCAGCCTGGTGCTGGCGTCGCTGGCCAGCTGGTATTTGATCGTTCAGCGCAGCGCCGTGCTGCGCCGCAGCGAGCGTGAGGCGCGGAGCTTCCTGCAGCGCTTTCGCGGCACCGCCGACCTGGCCCAGTTGCAGCGCGAATGCGGCGCCGAGGTGGATCAGGATGCAGGCCTGCAGCAGTTGTTCCAGGCCGGTTACCGCGAGTACCAGCATCTGCAGCTGGAGCCGGGCGTCGCCAGCGAGGCGGTGGTCGAGAGCGTCGAGCGCAGCCTGCTGGTGGCCATCGCCGAACAGGAAGAACGTCTCGAAAAGGGCCTGCCGCTGCTCGCCACGGTGGGTTCGGTGAGCCCCTATGTAGGCCTGTTCGGCACCGTCTGGGGCATCATGAATTCCTTCATCGGTCTGTCCCAGGTGCAGCAGGCGACCCTCTCCACCGTCGCACCGGGCATTGCCGAGGCGCTGATCGCCACCGCCATCGGCCTGTTCGCGGCGATTCCCGCAGTGATCGCCTACAACCGCTTCTCCGCTCGGGTAGCCAGCCTCGGCGCGCGCTACTACGGCTTTGGCAACGAGTTGCAGGGGCGCCTGCAGCGCAAGCTGCACGCCGGTAGCGGCCGCATCGCCGCGGCGGCCTGAGGGGAAAACCATGCGCAGGCCACAGAGCAAGCACGGCCCCAAGGCCGAGATGAACGTGGTGCCCTACATCGACGTGATGCTTGTGCTGCTGGTGATCTTCATGGTCACCGCGCCCATGCTCACACAGGGGGTGCAGATCGAGTTGCCCAAGGTCGCCGCCGAGGCGCTGCCCAGTGATAACCAGCAGCGCATCCTGACCCTCTCGGTGCAGGCCGACGGCAGCTACTACTGGAACCTCGGCAGCGAACTGGACACCGAACTGGGCGCGGCCAGCGAGCAGGCGGTGGACCTGGAGGTGATGAGTGCGCGGGTGGCGCAACTGGTCGCCGAGGATGGCGATACCCAGGTGTATATCCGCGCCGACCAGGCTGCCGACTATGCCAGCGTGGTGGCCGGCATCGCCGCCTTGCAGCGGGGCGGGGTGAGCAGCCTGGGGCTGGTCACCGAGGCCCCGCAATGAGCAGCCTGGCCATGCCCGCCGCGCAGGACTCTCGACCGCTGGCCTTGCCTTCGTTGCACTGGCGCAGGCGCTGCACTGCCCTGGGCGTGACCCTCGCCCTGCACCTGGGGCTGGGCGCGTTGTTGCTGACTCATTGGCAGGTTGCCGAGCCACCGGCGCCGCTGGTCAGCACGGTGCAGTTGCAACTGTTGACGCTGGCTCCACCCGCTGTGCCAGAACCGCCTGCGGCGATCCCCGAACCGCCGCAGCCGGTGACGCCGGCGCAGCCCGATCCGGCCATCGAGCAGCAGCGCCTGGAGCAGGCTGCCCTGGCGCGCAAACGCGCCGAGCAGCAGCGCCTTGAACAGGAGCAGCAACGCCAGCGTGAGACGCAGCGGCGCGAGCAGGAGCGCCAGCGCCGCGAGGCCGAGGTGCGCGAGCAACTGGAGCAGCAGCGCCTGGCCGAGCAGCGTGAACAGGCCGAGCGTCAGCAGGCGGCGGCCGCAGCGGCCGAACACGCGCGCCAGGCGGAAGCGGCTGCAGCCGCCAGTCGCGAGTTCCTGCCCATCGCCAAGCAGGCCCCAGCCTATCCGCAGCGCGCCCTGGACAAAGGCCTCGAAGGACAGTGCACGGTGCGCTACCGGGTCAACGAGCAGGGTCGGGTGGAGAACCCCGAGGCCGAGCCTGACTGTCATCCGTTGTTCGTCCGTCCCTCGCTGAACGCGGCGAAGAGCTTCCGCTACCAGCCGCGTGTGGTCGACGGCCGCGCCGTGGCGGTTGCCAACGTGAGAAACACCTTTACCTACCGCATCGAATAACGCTGCTCCTCAATTCATCCCTAGCCCGGATGCCCTCCGGGAACACCAGCCAGCACAGAGACGCTCGATGAAGCACGATTCGCAGGACTTTCACCAACGCCTCGAAGCCCACGACGACCAGTCGATCAACCCCAGCGCCAATCCGCCGCTGACCACGCTGATCGACCCCACCCGGCGCAACCTGCTCAAGGGCGGCCTCGGCCTTGCTGCCCTGGGCTTCTTCGGCGGCGGCCTGGCTGCCTGCGGCAAGGCGTCGGCCAGCCCGTTGCTGAACTTCACCAGCGTGCCGCTGCAGTTCGATGCACAGTTCGATCAGGTGCTGGTGCCGCCAGGCTACCGCGCCGTGCCGTTCTTCTCCTGGGGCGACGCGGTGGAGCCAGGCGCGCCGGACTGGCGCCCGGATGCCAGTGATGACTGGCATGCCCAGCTCAAGCAGGCCGGCGACAACCACGACGGCATGAACTTCTTCGCCTTTGAAGGCGAACAGGAGCGCGGCCTGCTGGTGATGAACCACGAATACGTCAACCCGCCGCTGCATCCGTCCGGGGTGATCGACCAGTCCAAGCCGCGCCCGCTGGACGAGGTGCGCAAGGAGCAGGCCGCTCATGGCGTCTCGGTGATCGAAGTGAGGAAGGGCTCGGACGGCCAGTGGCACAGAGTGCTGGATTCGCCCTACAACCGGCGCATCAGCATGTTCACGCCGATGCGCCTGTCCGGGCCGCTGGCGGGGCTGGAGATGATGAAGACCGCCAGCGACCCCGAAGGCCTGACGGTGCTCGGCACCCTGAACAACTGCGCCACCGGTGTCACCCCGTGGGGCACCTTCCTCACCTGCGAGGAAAACTGGCACAACTACTTCATCAACCGCGACAAGCAGGACTATCAGCGCCGGGTGTCGCACAAGCGTTACGGGCTGGCCACCGAGGGCACCAGCAAGAACTACGCCTGGGAAACCGCCGATCCGCGTTTCGACGCCACGCCCCATGCCGACCAGCCCCACGGCGGCCACGTCAACGAGCCGCACCGCTTCGGCTGGGTGGTCGAGATCGACCCTTTCGACCCGAGCGCGCAGCCGATCAAGCGCACCGCCTTCGGCCGCTTTAGTCGCGAGTGCGCGGCACTGGCGCTTGGCGAAGATGGGCGCATGGCCTTCTACTCGGGCGATGACGCCCGCGGCGAGTATGTCTACAAGTTCGTCCCGGCCGGGCGTTTCGACGTCGCCAATCCTCGCGCCAACCGCGACCTGCTGGACGAAGGCACCCTGTACGCCGCGCGGTTCGATGCCGATGGCAGCGGCCAGTGGCTGGCCCTGGTGCACGGGCAGAACGGCCTGAGCGCCGAGCACGGCTTCGCCAGCCAGTCCGAGGTGCTGCTCAACGCGCGTGCCGCCGCCGACCGTGCTGGCGCCACGCCGCTGGATCGTCCCGAGTGGGCCACGGTGCACCCCGGCACCCGCGAAGTCTATATCGCCTTGACCAACAACGATGGCCGTGGCGACAAGCAGCCCACCGACGCCGCCAACCCGCGCCCGCACAACCTGCACGGGCAGATCCTGCGCTTCAACGAGCAGGGCGCTGACCCGGCCGCCACCGCCTTCACCTGGGAGCTTTTTCTGCTGGCCGGAGAGGCCAAGGGCGCGCGGACTGCCGAGGGTGAGCCGGTACCGGCCAACCTCACCGGCACCGTCAATGGCGACATCTTCTCTTCACCGGACGGCCTGGCTTTCGATGCCGCCGGGCGCCTGTGGATCCAGACCGACTATGACGACGAGGAGGCGCCGATGCAGGGCATGGGCTGCAACATGATGCTCTGCGCCGACCCCGTTACCCGCGAGGTGCGCCGCTTCATGGTCGGCCCGCGTGGCTGCGAGATCACCGGCCTGGCCTGGAGCCCTGACGGCAAGGCGATGTGGGCCAACATCCAGCACCCGGGCATCAGCTACCCGGCCAGCGACGGACGTAGCCGTCCGCGCTCGACCACGGTGCTGGTAACTCGCATCGACGGCGGGGTGATCGGCGGCTGATTCCTGCGGCGCACCCTCTCCGTAGGGTGCGCCGCGCGCACCGAAGCCTGCGCCCGCCATGGCCGGTGCGCACAGCGCACCCTACGCGATCAGGCGGCCTGTCGCCCGGCGTTGATCTGCTCGAACCAGTCCAGGGTCTCGTCCCACAGACGCTGCGCCGCAGGGCGGAAATACCCCATATGACCGATAGCACCCAGGCCTTGCGCCTGTGAGTCGAGCGTGCGCGCCTGGTAGGGCGCATTCACATAGGCGGCCATGAAGGCGTCGCGCGAGACGGGAGGCGCCCACAGATCGTCCAGGGTATTGAGCGCCACAATCGGTGTGCTCACCTGGGCGAAGCGCTCGGCCAGCCCCGGCATCTGCGGGTCGTCGAAGAAGTAGCGCGGGAAGCGGCACCAGCGTTTCCACTGGCGGTACACGCCCAGCGGCAGATCCTCGCCCATGCCCAGTTTGCTCCAGGCCAGATAACCCTTGTAGCGCGTCATCAGCGGGCCGATCAGGCGCCACATGGCCAGCACGCGAACCTGCTCGGCCCTGGGCATCCAGCCGTGCCAGCCGGCGCCGGTGCCGAAGGTGTAGAAGCCGGCGACCTGATCGTGGTTGGGCAGCAGGCCAAAGGCGTGACCGCCGAACGAATGACCGATCATGAACAGGGGGCGCTCGGCGTGCCGGTGCTGATCCACCGCGGCGGCCAGGTCGAGATGGGCCCAGTCCAGATACTCCATCTCGAAACCGCGCAGGCTCTCTGGCCTGGATTGGCCGATGCCACGGTAGTCCAGGGTCATGGTGTTGAAACCACGGCTGGCGGCGTGTTCGGCAAAACGCCGATAGAAACCTTGCGGCACCCCGGTTGCGCCGGCGATCAGCAACTGCGCCTGTGGTCGCTCGGCGTGATAGCGCGTGGCGGCCAACTGGTAGTCGTCGAGGGCGAGCAGGGGCAGGGTTTCGCTGCGAATGGATGTGTTCATGCTGGCGGGGACTCCGTGCGGTGCTGGCGGGTCAGGTGGAGCAGGGTGGCAACGGCCTGTTTCAGCGGCTCGCTGCTGCCGGCGACACGTGCTTGCAGCAGGCCGCCTTCGTAGAGCGCGACGAACAGAGCAGCGAG
This sequence comes from Ectopseudomonas composti, assembly GCA_946886245.1. The sequence goes on from CAMPIF010000139.1 coordinate 8,350, forward strand.
CCCCGCTGGCTGTGGGTAACCATGACGTTGCAACTGCTGCTGCAGTGCCTGGCGAATGGCGACGAAGGCATGGGCCAGGGCTGTACGAATTTCATGATCTTGCGGGCCGCTTTCCAGAGCGACGGTGGCCAACGGGCAGCCGCGCTCGAAGGCACTGTCCTGCAACTGGCCAAGCGCGCTCTGCAGCCAGATGGTCAAGGCATCGAGCGGATCGGCCTGACGCTCGAAAAGCGTGGCGAACGCCTGCTCGGCGCGCTGGCCGATGCGTTCGATGGCGGCTACCGCCAGTTCGGTCTTGCCGTTCGGGAAGTGGTGATAAAGGCTGCCCTTGGGCGCATCGGCGGCGGCCAGCAGTTCGCTCAGGCCGACGCCATGCAGGCCTTTGCGCTGCAGGGCATCGATCATGGCGTCGATCAGTTTGTCGCGAGTGGTCTTGGTCATGACCTGGATTATGTAGACCGGTCGGTCTAGTCGCCAGTGTCATTCAGGCCGCAGATGAGGGTATATCGGCACAGTGGAGCGCCGCCCAGTGGGCGGCGCTAAGCATCAGGCCTGCTTGGCCACCCAGGCAGCATAGGCGTCGATGAACTTCTGCAGGAACGGCTTGATGCCGTTGCTGAGTACGCCGTTTTCGTCGAAGAAGTTGCCGGCGCCGCCGAGGTAGGCTTCCGGTTGCTGCAGCACATGCACGTCGAGGAACACCAGGCACTGGCGCAGGTGGTGGTTGGCACCAAAGCCACCGACGGCACCTGGCGAGGCGCTGAGCACGGCGCCCGGTTTGCCGCTGAAGCCGCTCTGGCCATACGGGCGCGAGCCGACGTCGATGGCGTTCTTCATCGGCGCCGGGATCGAGCGGTTGTACTCGGGGGTGATGAACAGCACCGCATCGGCCGCCTTGAGCTTGCTGCGAAACGGCGCGTAGGAG
>CAMPIF010000140.1 GCA_946886245.1 Ectopseudomonas composti
CCAGCATCAGCAGGCAGAACCCGGCGAGGGTCCAGCGAATGGCCTTGTGTCCGCGCCAGCCGAGTTGGTGGCGACCCCACAGCAGAACGGCGAAAACCACCCAGGCGAAGCAGGAAAGGATGGTCTTGTGTGCCAGGTGCTGGGCAAACAGATCATCGATGTACAGCGCGCCGGACAGCAGCGACAGCGACAAGAGCAGCCAGCCGGCGAAGAGGAAGCCGAACAGCAGGCTTTCCATGGTCTGCAGCGGTGGAAAGTTGCGGATCAGCCCCGACGGGTGCTTGTGCTTGAGCTGATGGTCCTGCAGCAGCAACAGGATCGACTGGAACACGGCGATGGTGAGCATGCCGTAGGCCATGATCGAGAGCAGGATATGGGCGAGGATGCCGGGGTGTTCGTTGATCGGGTTGATGGTGCCGCTGGGCATGAATTCCGCAGCCAGGACCGTCAGTGTGCCGAGCGGGAACAGGAGCAGCAGCAGGTTTTCCACCGGGATGCGCAGGCAGGCCAGCAGAATCAGGCCGATGACTGCGCAGGCGATCAGGCTGGCGGCATTGAAGAAGTCCAGGTTGAGGCCGTGCGCGTCATACAGCTGGTAGAACAGGCTGATGCCGTGCAGGCACAGGGCGAACACGCCAAGTGACGCCAGCAGGCGTTTGTCGGGGATGCTGCGCTGAGTGAGGCGCAGTCCTTGGTAAGCGGCAGCGCCGGCGTAGAGGAGTGCGGCGGCGAGGCTGGGCAACAGAGGGTGCATAAATCCGTGTAAGGCGGGCCCGAAAGGCGCTGAGTGTGGCACAGAAGGGCGTCAGCACGAAAGACTGCCGGCGGTGTCGGCAGCTCGGCGACTTCGCTATAATCCGCCGCCTGTCGCACACCCGGCGCGCCGGACGCACCTATCAAAGGAACGCGCATGTTCGAAAATCTTACCGATCGCCTGTCCCAGACGCTGCGTAACGTCACGGGCAAGGCCAAGCTGACCGAAGACAATATCAAGGATACGCTGCGCGAAGTGCGCATGGCCCTGCTCGAGGCCGACGTGGCCCTGCCGGTGGTCAAGGACTTCGTCGGCAAGGTCAAGGATCGTGCCGTTGGCACTGAGGTGTCCAAGAGCCTGACCCCGGGACAGGCTTTCGTGAAGATCGTCCGCGCCGAGCTGGAAGAGCTGATGGGCGCGGCCAACGAAGATCTGGCACTCAATGCAGCGCCGCCTGCCGTGGTGCTGATGGCGGGTCTGCAGGGCGCGGGCAAGACCACCACCGCCGGCAAACTGGCCAAGTTCCTCAAGGAGCGCAAGAAGAAATCGGTGCTGCTGGTGTCGGCCGACGTTTACCGTCCGGCGGCAATCAAGCAGTTGGAAACCCTGGCGGGCGATCTCGGGGTGACCTTCTTCCCCTCCGACGCCAGCCAGAAGCCGGTGGATATCGCCAATGCAGCGATCCGCGAAGCCAAGCTGAAGTTCATCGACGTGGTCATCCTCGATACCGCCGGTCGTCTGGCCGTGGATACCGAGATGATGGCCGAGATCCAGGCGCTGCATGCTGCGGTCAGCCCGGTCGAAACGCTGTTCGTGGTCGATGCCATGACCGGCCAGGATGCCGCCAACACGGCCAAGGCGTTCGGCGAGGCGTTGCCGCTGACCGGTGTGGTGCTGACCAAGGTCGACGGTGATGCGCGTGGCGGTGCGGCCTTGTCCGTACGCCACATTACCGGCAAGCCGATCAAGTTCATCGGCATGGGCGAGAAGAGTGACGCGCTCGAGCCCTTCCACCCGGATCGTATCGCCTCGCGCATTCTCGGCATGGGCGATGTGCTCAGCCTGATCGAACAGGCCGAGCAGACCCTCGATCGCGAAAAGGCCGAGAAGCTCACCAAGAAGCTGAAGAAGGGCAAGGGCTTCGATCTCGAAGACTTCCGTGATCAGCTGCAGCAGATGAAGAACATGGGCGGCCTTGGCGGCCTGATGGACAAGCTGCCGTCCATTGGTGGCGTCAACCTGTCGCAGATGGGCAGCGCCCAGGGCGCGGCCGAGAAGCAGTTCAAGCAGATGGAGGCGATCATCAACTCGATGACCCCTGCCGAGCGCCGCGACCCGGACATCATCAGTGGCTCGCGCAAGCGTCGCATCGCGCTGGGCTCCGGTACCCAGGTGCAGGACATTGGTCGGCTGATCAAGCAGCACAAGCAGATGCAGAAGATGATGAAGAAATTCACCGCCAAGGGCGGTATGGCCAAGATGATGCGCGGCATGGGCGGTATGCTGCCCGGCGGCGGTGGCATGCCGAAATTCTAGGCAAAGCAGCCACAAGCCAGGAGCTTCAAGCCGCAAGAAAGAGCTGCAGTCTGGAAATCTGCTTTTACTTGTAGCTTGTGGCTTGAAGCTTGCCGCTTTTGCTCATAGAATATGCGGCCTTTCGGGCCCAGGCCCATTTTTAATGTGTGCCTCAAGTTAGCACCGACTATAGGAACGATGTTCACATGGTAACCATCCGTCTTGCTCGTGGCGGCTCCAAAAAGCGCCCCTTCTACCACCTGACCGTGACCAACAGCCGCAATGCGCGCGATGGTCGTTTCGTTGAGCGTATCGGTTTCTTCAACCCGGTTGCTTCGGGTGCCGAAATCAAACTGTCCGTAGACCAAGAGCGTGCCGCTTACTGGCTCGGTCAGGGCGCGCAGCCGTCTGAGCGTGTTGCTCAGCTGCTCAAGGAAGCTGCTAAGGCTGCTGCCTAAGCACTTATGAGCATGACGCCAGCTCCCGCCGAGGACCTTGTAGTTCTCGGCAAGATTGTCTCGGTGCATGGCGTAAAGGGCGAAGTGAAGGTGTATTCCTTTACCGATCCTTTGACCAACGTGCTCAATTACCCTCGCTGGACGCTTAAACGCGACAACGAGGTGAAACAAGTCGAATTGGCTGGTGGACGCTTGCAAGGCAAGGTTCTGGTGGCTCGGCTCAAGGGGCTGGATGATCGCGAAGTGGCTCGTACCTTCGCGGGTTTCGACATCTGTGTGCCTCGCGGTCAATTGCCGGAACTCAGCGAAGGCGAGTTCTACTGGTATCAGTTGGAAGGTCTCAAGGTCATTGATCAGGCGGGGCAGTTGCTCGGCAAGATCGACCATTTGTTCGAGACCGGCGCCAACGACGTGATTGTGGTTAAGCCGTGCGTCGACAGCCTGGATGATCGTGAGCGTTTGCTGCCCTACACCGGGCAATGCGTGTTGGCGATCGACCTGAATGCTGGCGAAATGCGGGTCGACTGGGATGCGGACTTCTAAACGTGCGCGTTGAAGTCATTACGCTGTTCCCGGAGATGTTTGCCGCAATCGGCGAATACGGCATTACCAGTCGTGCGGTGAAGCAGGGGCTGTTGCAGCTGACCTGTTGGAACCCGCGAAGCTACACCACAGACCGTCATCACACCGTGGATGATCGGCCTTTTGGCGGTGGCCCCGGCATGGTGATGAAGATCAAGCCGCTCGAAGATGCTTTGCTCGATGCTAAGCAGGCTACAGGCGGTGCGGCCAAGGTGATTTACCTGTCGCCGCAAGGTCGTCGGCTGACGCAGTCGGCGGTACGCGAGCTGGCCAATGAGGATGCGTTGATCCTGATTGCCGGTCGTTATGAAGGCATTGATGAGCGCTTTATCGAAGCGCATGTCGATGAAGAGTGGTCGATTGGGGATTACGTCCTGTCCGGCGGTGAGCTGCCGGCCATGGTGCTGATCGATGCGGTAACGCGCCTTTTGCCTGGTGCATTGGGTCATGCTGACTCGGCCGAGGAGGACTCCTTTACGGATGGCCTGCTCGACTGCCCGCACTACACCCGCCCGGAGGTGTATGCGGATAAACGTGTTCCCGAAGTGTTGCTGAGTGGCAACCACGAACACATCCGGCGCTGGCGTTTGCAGCAGTCCCTTGGTAGGACCTGGGAACGTCGCGCTGATCTTCTGGATAGCCGCTCGCTTTCTGGAGAAGAGAAAAAGCTGCTGGAGGAATACATCCGCCAGCGGGACGATAGTTAACGTATCGATGGCAGGCCGGGAGGCTTGTCTTAGGAGCGCAGCATGACCAACAAGATTATCCAGATGCTCGAAGCCGAGCAGATGAACAAAGAAATCCCGACTTTCGCCCCAGGCGACACCGTAGTCGTTCAGGTGAAAGTGAAGGAAGGCGACCGTCAGCGTCTGCAGGCCTTCGAAGGCGTCGTTATCGCCAAGCGTAACCGCGGCCTGAACAGCGCATTCACCGTGCGCAAGATCTCCAGCGGTGTTGGCGTCGAGCGTACCTTCCAGACCTACTCGCCGCTGGTCGACAGCCTGAGCGTCAAGCGTCGCGGTGACGTGCGCAAAGCCAAGCTGTACTACCTGCGCGATCTGTCCGGCAAAGCCGCACGCATCAAGGAAAAGCTGTCCTAAGTTCGGACGCTTTTCTGACAAAAGCAGCCTTCGGGCTGCTTTTGTCGTTTCTGGCTTCCAGTAATCATGAGTGGCAGTGACATGACTCCAAGAGAGCAAGAGATTCAGCGGCGCATTGTGCTGTCGGAAACCCGCGTGACCAAGGCGGTGTTTCCGCCGACCACCAATCATCACAACACCCTGTTCGGCGGCACCGCGCTGGCCTGGATGGACGAAGTGTCGTTCATCGCTGCCACGCGTTTCTGCCGTTTGCCGCTGGTGACGGTGTCCAGTGATCGCATCGATTTCAAGCATGCGATACCGGCCGGCTCCATCGTCGAGTTGATCGGGCGGGTGATCAAGGTCGGCAACACCAGCCTCAAGGTAGAAGTCGAGGTGTTCGTCGAGGGGCTGTATCAGGAGGGACGCGAGCGGGCGATCAGCGGCAGCTTCAGCTTCGTTGCCGTCGATGACCAGCAAAAGCCCGTGCCGGTCTTGCCGGGCTTCGATCAGTAGTCAGCCTGCGTCTCGGGGCGCAAGCTGACTGTCAGGCTGGTCGCTCGGGCACTCATGTGGCGGCGGGGGCTTCCTGCGCACTGGGCTCGCTGGCTGGTTCTTCCGTTTCGATCAGTGCCATCAATGTCCAGCCGGTACCAGGCGTGAAGCTCAGAGGTTGCGTGGCGATATGCAGCCACCCATTCGGTGCGCGAGCCAGCAGCAGTGTGGCTCGTTTGCCGTAGAGCGCGTTGTAGGCATTCCAGTCGAAGGTCTGGGTCAGGGTGGTGCTGCGTACTTCGTCGCCGCGCGCCAGGCGGCTGGCGAACTGCGGAAAGCTCAGTGGCTGTCCGCCCAGCGGCAACCCGCGTACCTCGTCACTGCTGCGGTGCTTGTCGCTGCGCCTGCCGTCGGCGCTGGTGGGCAGGGTAAAGCGCCGGTTACCGGGGAAGTCGTGACGAAAATGCATGCAGGCCAGAGCATTGAGTTCTGCCGAGGGGGTCAGTGCCAGCAGGTGGCCCAGGCCGACCAGATCCAGGTGCGCCTCGGCATGTTGCGAGGTCGGGTTGCCGAAGAAGGTGGGCAGGCCGGACATGCGTGCAGCGCGGATGTTTTCCCAGCTGGAATCGGTCAGCAGGACCTGGCTGCCCAGGCCCTGGATGGCTTTGCCCAGCGCTCGCGCGACCGGGTTCGCACCGACGATCAGAAAACCGCTGGGTGAGGGTTCGGCGACCTTGAGCAGTCGCGCCAGAGGCCGTGCCGTCGCGCTCTGCAGGACCACGGTGCCGATGATGACCAGAAAGGTCAGCGGCACCAGCAGGTGGGCCTGTTCATTGCCCTGTTGCTCCAGGCGCAGGGCGAAGATCGCCGAGACCGCAGCAGCGACGATGCCACGGGGTGCGATCCAGGCCAGAAGGGCGCGCTCGCGCCAGTTGAGGCTGGAGCCCAGGGTGCAGACGGCGATATTCAGTGGGCGTGCGATCAGCTGGATGACCGCGAGCAAGGCCAGCGTTGCCGGGCCCAGTGCCAGCAGCGCCTGCAGGTCCAGGCGGGCGGCGAGGATGATGAACAGGCCGGAGATCAGCAGCACGCTGAGGTTTTCCTTGAAGTGCAGGATCGGCCTGATGTCCACGCCGCGCATGTTGGCCAGCCACATGCCCATGACCGTCACGGCGAGCAGGCCGGATTCATGCACCATCAGGTTGGCGGCGATGAAGATTCCCAGCACTGCAGCGAGGGACGCGAAATTATGCAGGTATTCCGGCAGCCAGCGTCGCCGCAGGACGATGCCGAAGGCCCAGCCCGCACCCGCGCCGAGCAGGCTGCCGCAAGCGATCACCGCAGCGAAGGTACTCAGGCTCTCGCTCAGGGCGTTGCCTTCTGCGTAACTGACGATGAAGGCGAAGGTCACCACTGCCAGCAGCGCACCGATGGGATCGATGACGATGCCCTCCCAGCGCAGGATGTTCGCCACCGCCGAGGTGGGGCGGACCACGCGCAGCATCGGGGCGATCACGGTGGGGCCGGTGACCAGGGTGAGCGTGCCGAACAGCAGTGCCAGGTCCCAGGAGAACCCCAGCAGATAATGACTGGCGACGGTGATTACCGCCCAGGTCAGCAGTGCGCCGATGGTCACCAGGCGCTGCACCACCCTGCCGATCTCGCGCCACTCCGACAGATGCAGGGTCAGGCTGCCTTCGAACAGGATCAGCGCTACGGCCAGGGAAATGAACGGGAACAGCAATGGGCCGAACAGCTCCTGCGGATCGAGCAGGCCCAGCAGCGGGCCGGCGAGAATGCCACCGAACAGCAGGAACAGGATGGCTGGCAGGCGCAGGCGCCAGGCCAGCCATTGACTGGCCAGGGCCAGCAGGCCGATGCCGCCCAGGCTCAGCAGGATGTGGGTCTCGCTCATTGGATCTCCCTATCGCGGTGGGGCTGTGGAAAACTAGCCATCATATTTCGTCATGGACCCTCGATGGCAACGTTAACTCATCCTCTGATCGAGCGCTTCCTCGAAGCGCTGTGGTTGGAAAAGGGGCTCTCCGCCCACACCCAGGCCGCCTATCGCAGTGATCTGGAACACTTCAATGCCTGGCTCGATGGGCGCGGTCTGGCCCTGCAGCATATCGGCCGTGACGCCATTCTCGATCACCTGGCCTGGCGTCTCGAGCAGGGGTATCAGGCGCGCTCCACTGCGCGTTTTCTCTCAGGGGTGCGTGGTTTCTACCGCTTTCTGCTGCGCGAAACGCTGATCAGCGAAGACCCGACCCTGCAGATCGAGTTGCCGCAGATCGGCCGGCCACTGCCCAAGTCGTTGTCTGAAGTGGATGTCGAAGCGCTGCTGCAGGCGCCGGACCTGGATGACCCCATCGGCCTGCGTGATCGCGCCATGCTCGAGGTGCTCTATGCCTGCGGTTTGCGGGTCAGTGAGTTGGTTGGGCTGACCTTGGAGCAGGTCAACCTGCGCCAGGGCGTGCTGCGGGTGTTCGGCAAGGGCAGCAAGGAGCGTCTGGTGCCATTGGGTGAAGAGGCCATTGCCTGGATCGAGCGCTACACGCGTGAGGCGCGTCCGCTGTTACTGGGCGGCAAGCCCAGCGATGTGCTGTTTCCCAGTCTGCGTGGCGAGCAGATGACGCGGCAGACCTTCTGGCATCGCATCAAGCATCAGGCGCAGGTCGCAGGCATCAGCAAGGCGCTGTCGCCGCACACGCTGCGCCACGCCTTCGCGACTCATTTGCTCAATCACGGCGCCGATCTGCGTGTGGTGCAGATGTTGCTGGGCCACAGCGACCTGTCCACCACGCAGATCTACACCCACATCGCTCGCGCTCGTCTGCAGGAGTTGCATGCGCAGCACCATCCGCGCGGCTGACTGGCCATGAACGAAACCCCGCCACCGTTGCCGGTGGCGGGGTTCGTGCTTTTCGCGAGCAGGCCGTTGGCGCGTCAGCAGGCTGCTGGTGGCCATCAACCCTGGCTGGTGCAAACGCTGGAGAGTTGTTCGTAGCCGAGAACTTCCACGTCACCCGCGCTGTTGCGGTAGGTCATCGTTGCCGTGACCACTTCGCACTGCGAGCTGTTGGGCACGTCGATGGAAATCACCTTGGCGATATCCAGGTTCTGGCCGTAGCGGTAGGGCGTGGCCTCGGCGCTGTGGGCGAGGCTGGTGAGCGACGCGCTGAGTGCGATGGCGGTCAGGGCAGTGGCGAACAGGGTGCGGGTTTTCATGGGGGTTCTCCTCTTGGGTGCCGCGCTCGGGCGTTGGCCGCGAGCGCTGGCTGCCAGCTGTCAGACGATGGTCAGGGTGACGTCGATGTTGCCGCGGGTGGCGTTGGAGTACGGGCAGACGATGTGCGCGCGATCCACCAGGGTTTGTGCGGCTTCTTGGGTCAGGCCGGGCAGGCTGATGCGCAGTTCCACTTCGATGCCGAAGCCGGTGGGGATGGCGCCGATGCCGACGCTGCCTTCGATGAAGGTGTCAGCCGGGATGCTCAGCTTGTCGCGGGCGGCGACGAATTTCAGGGCGCCGAGGAAGCAGGCGGAATAACCGGCGGCGAACAGTTGCTCCGGGTTGGTGCCGTTACCGCCGGCGCCGCCGAGTTCTTTCGGGGTGGTCAGGGCGATGTCGAGGATGCCGTCGGAGGAGACAGCGCGGCCTTCGCGGCCACCAAAGGCTTCAGCGGTTGCGCGGTAGAGAACGTTTTCGATAGTCATGGCATTGATCCTTGTCGGTGGGGTGGTGATGGATTGTCTTGCTAATCTTTTGTGCGCTAACCGTTTCCATGGGGCGAACTATATTGCGCAAAACATTAGCGCGCAAGTTAAATGCATGGAAGATTTGGTTATAGGGTCTGTCTTTTTTGCAATAAGCGTGGAGTGAGGCTTTGCATAAGGATGCGCGAGCGGAGATCAAGAGGTATGGCGTCGCGCTGATGCGCCACCTGCTGGCTGGTCGGCCGTCTGCAGCGCCATCTGTGGTAGGCTGTAGCGATTTTCATCGGTCCGTCGTTCGACAGGAGTGTTCATGTCCCTGACCCGTATTTCCATTGCCCTGGCGCTCGCACTGGGCAGTAGTGTCACCCTGGCTGCCGACCCCGATCAGGTCATCCGTCAGACGCTGAAGTCGCTCGACGGCAACTTGCCGATCGAGGCCATTGCCGAGAGCCCGATGCCCGGTGTCTATCAGGTTCAGCTGGAAGGGGGGCGTCAGCTTTACACCAGCGCCGATGGTCAGTTCCTGATTCAGGGCTATCTGTTCCAGGTCAAGGACGGCCAGGCCGTGAACCTGACCGAGATCGAAGAAAGCCGCGCGGTGGCTCAGCAGATCAACGCCATTCCGGCCAAGGAGATGGTGGTGTTCGCGCCGTAGGATCCGAAGACCCAC
>CAMPIF010000141.1 GCA_946886245.1 Ectopseudomonas composti
CTACCTGCTGGTGGAGTCGGCGGCGCAACGGGTGAGCCAGCGCGGCAAGGCCAGGGAAGAACAGCCGCCGCATTGATCAGCGCGAAGCGTCGTTCGGCGATCCGCGCTTTCATCTGCGGCCTGGTCGATGAGATGATTAGCCGGCTAACAATAGTCCGGATTATTCATGAACCTGCGAACCTTGCTGATCCTGGGTGCGCTGAGCGCCTTCGGCCCCCTGGCCATCGATTTCTATCTGCCGAGTTTCCCTACCCTGGCGCAGCAGTTCGGCACGGATGTCGAACATATTCAGCTGTCGCTGGCGGCCTATTTCATCGGTATTGCCACCGGCCAGCTGTTCTACGGACCATTGGCGGATCGCTTCGGTCGCCGCGTGCCGCTGCTGGTCGGGGTGGCGTTGTTCACCGTGGCGTCGCTGGCTTGCGCCCTGGCGCCGAATCTGGAGTGGCTGGTGACGGCGCGCTTCGTCCAGGCCCTCGGCGGCTGCGCCGGCATGGTGATCACCCGCGCGGTAGTGCGCGACCTGTGCGATCCGCTGGCCTCGGCCAAGGTGTTCTCGCAACTGGTGCTGGTGATGGGCCTGGCACCGATTCTCGCGCCCCTGGGTGGCGGGCTGCTGCTCAACACGCTGGGCTGGCCGTGGATCTTCCACTGCCTGGCGATCTTTGCCGGGCTGTGCCTGCTGGCCGTGCTGCTGTGGTTGCCGGAGACGCGCCCGCAGCATCTGCAACCGGCGCCGCTGAGCGGTGCCTTCGGCCAATACCGCGCGCTGCTGGGCAATGCGCCGTTCATGGGCTACAGCCTGGCCGGTGGTGTGGCGATGGCCGGCATGTTCGCCTACATCGCCGGCTCGCCCTTCGTCTTCATCGAACTGTACGCCGTGCCGGCCGAGCACTATGGCTGGCTGTTCGGCAGCAACGCGGCGGGCTTCGTGATCATGGCGCAGGTCAACGCGCGGCTGGTACGCAATGGCGGCCCGGCGCTGTGGCTGCGGCGCATGGTGCTGGTGTACCTGGCCAGTGGCATGTGCCTGCTGGCGTTGGCGCTGTGGCAACCGGCCGAGCTGTGGCCGTTGCTGATTCCGCTGTTCATCTGCGTGGCCAGCCTCGGTTGCGTGCTGCCCAATGCCACGGCCTGCGCCATGGCCGGGCAGGGCCGTCATGCCGGCAGCGCATCCGGGTTGCTGGGCAGCATGCAGTTCAGCGTGGCGGCCAGCGCTTCGGCGTTGGTGGCCTTCCTGCACGATGGTTCGGCCATGCCCATGGCACTGGTGATCGCCCTGTGCGGCGCTGGCGCCTGCGGCTTCGCCTGGTGGAGCAAGCGCTTCGTGGTCTGACCCGGCGCGTTACAGGCGCGCCGCCTTGAAGGTGTCGCAACGCCCCGGCTGACCGCTCTCGAAACCGGCGCTGAACCAGCGCACGCGCTGCTGCGAGGTGCCATGGGTGAAAGCATCCGGCACCACCTGACCGCGCGACTGCTTCTGCAGGCGGTCATCACCGATGGCGCTGGCTGCGTTCAGTGCTTCTTCCAGGTCGCCGGCCTCCAGCCAGGCATGCCGGCGTTGCGCGTGATGCGCCCAGACCCCGGCCAGGCAGTCGGCCTGCAGTTCCTGACGCACCAGCAGGCCGCCGTCGCCCTCGACGCGTTCGCCACGCTGGCGCGCCGCATTGACCTTGGCCGAGACGCCGAGCAGAGTCTGTACGTGATGGCCGACTTCATGGGCGATCACGTAGGCCTGGGCGAAATCGCCGGCTGCAGAGAAGCGTTGCTCCATCTCGCGGAAAAACGCCATGTCCAGATACACGCGCTGATCACCCGGGCAGTAGAAGGGACCGACTGCCGAGCTGGCGAAACCACAGGCGGAATTGACGCCGTCGGAGAACAGCACCAGTTGCGGATCGCGATACTGCTGGCCGGCCTGCTGGAACAGCTCGCGCCAGGTGTCTTCGGTATCGCCGAGAATCGCGCGGACGAACTCGCTCTGCTCGTCGTTCGCCGCTGGCGCGCTCTGCGTCTGGGCGACCTGTGGCTGGGTGGCCTGGCCGGCAATCTGACCGAGAATCTGCAGCGGGTCCTGGCCCATCAGCAGGCCGACGATGACGATCACCGCCACACCGCCTAGGCTCAGGCCGCCGCCGAGTCGCCTGCCGGAACGGCCGCGCGCATCCACCACGTTGTCACTACGTCTACCGCGTTGCCAGCGCATGGCCGCACTCCCTGATTGGTTATCGCTGCAGTGTAGCTGCGCCCGCGTCGATTCAGTTGGCGGGATAGTCGCTCAGCAGCTGATCCTGGCGCGCGCGATCCAGGCCGATGACCTGATAGGCGTCGACACGATCACCATATTCCATGCCCGGTGAGCCCACGGGCATGCCAGGTACGGCAGCGCCGATCAGGTCCACGCGCTCACGCAGTTTGAGAATGTCGGCTGCCGGCACGTGGCCTTCGACGAATTTGCCGTCGATCACGCCGGTGTGGCACGAAGCCAGGCGAGGCGGAACGCCGAGTCGCTGCTTGACGGCGACCATGTCGGCCTCGACATGGTCGTTGACGGTGAAACCATTGTCCTGCAGATGGCTGATCCAGGCCTTGCAGCAGCCACAATTGGCATCGCGGTGCACATCGATGGTCAGTGGCTCGCTGGCGTGAGCGAGGCTGGTGAAGAGGCAGAGGGCGAGCAGGGAACGACGCATGGCAAGGCTCCAGATAATCGAGTGTTGAGCATAGCGTCGGCATGACGACTGCCCAAGCCATTGCGACTATGCGTCGCGACCCGTGGCGGCCTATGCTGGCGGCAATCACCCATTGCCTGGAACCTGCCGATGCTGTTCGCCCGAATCGTCCTGTTGATCCAGATCGCTGCCTTGCTCGTGCTGGGGCTGGCCTACTTCATCCGTCCCGAGGAAATGGCCAGCTTCAGCGGCGCACTGCTGATGGGCAATGCGGCGTTGACCGAAGTGCGCGCCTATTACGGCGGGCTGCAACTGGGGCTGGCGGCTTACCTGGCGATGGCGCTGCTGCGCCTGGATCTGCTGCGCCCGGCGCTGCTTCTGCTGGTGCTGCTGTACAGCGTGCTGGCGCTGGCGCGTGCTGCCGGGCTGTGGCTGGACGGTGGTGCGCAGCAGACCTTCAACCTCTATGCGCTGCTGCTCGAAGTGGTGTCGGCCGGGCTGGCCTGGTGGGCGTTGCGCGGTCTCTAGTGCGAGAGACGTGGGTCACGATACGGCACGGCACGCTTGCTGTAGGGGACACTTGGCAAGAGAATGCGCGGTGCAACATTCCGTGAACAAGGACATTTGATATGGACATCGTTATGGGCCTGATCGGCCTTGGCCTGATTGCCTTCTTTGCATTCAACGCCACCCGCTTCTTTGGCGGGCATCTCTCGGGGCGCATGAATCTTAAGGATCTGCGCCTGCATGGCAAATCCCATCGTACCTTGCAGCAGACCGAGCGTGACAGCCTGGCCGAGTTCGCCAAAGGGCTTGGCTATCTGGGCAGCATGGCGCCTTCATACGAACCGCTGACTGACGATGTTTATCGTTTGAAAGGCGAGGGCAAAGTCGTTCGCTACAGCATGAGCGGCGCCAATTCTGAAACCACCACGATCGATGGGGTTCCCGTCGAGATTCCCTACACGCTGCGCGAGGTTCTGCTGGCTCAGGATAACGAGGCAGAGGTGGTGCTCGCCAAAGGTCACGCGCTGGTGCTATCGCTCAATGGCTACGCCATTGCCCTGGTGGATAGCACGCAACCAGCAACCTGAATTTCAGCGCCTTTCCAGCAACACACCCGCTTCCATATGGTGGGTGTAGGGGAACTGGTCGAACAGGGCGCTGCGCGTCACCCGGTGGGTGTCGCTCAGCTGGGCGATGTTGGCGGCCAGGGTTTCCGGATTGCAGGAGATGTACAGGATGCGCTCGAAGCGCCGGGTCAGCTCGCAGGTGTCCGGGTCCATGCCGGCGCGCGGCGGGTCGACGAAGACACTGCCAAACTCATAACTCTTGAGGTCGATGCCGGCCAGGCGGCGGAACGGGCGCACTTCGTTCAACGCCTGGGTCAGCTCCTCGGCGGACAGGCGCACCAGCTCGACGTTGTTCACGCCATTGCCTTGCAGGTTGGCCAGGGCGGCGCCCACCGAGGTCTTGCTGATCTCGGTCGCCAGCACCTTGCGCACACGGGTGGCCAGCGGCAGGGTGAAGTTGCCGTTGCCGCAGTAAAGCTCCAGCAGATCGTCGTTACGCTCGCCGAGCACGTCATAGGCCCAGCCCAGCATCTTCTCGCAGACTCGGCCATTGGGCTGGGTGAAGGCGCCTTCGGGCTGGCGATAGCGGAAATGGCGTCCGGCCACGCTCAGTTCTTCTTCGACGTAGTCGCGGCCGATCACCAGACGCTGGCCACGGGAGCGGCCGACCAGGCTGACATTCAGCTCGGCGGCCAGGCGTTCGGCCTCGGCTTGCCAGGCGTCGTCCAGCGGGCGGTGGTAGGCCAGGGTGATCAGCGCATCGCCGGCCAGGGTGGTGAGAAATTCCACCTGGAACAGTTTGAACGACAGCGCCTCGCTGGCCTGCCAGGCGGCGCGCAGGCGCGGCATCAGTGCGTTGATGCGCAGGCTGGCGATGGGGAAATCGTCGAGCAGGATCGGCGTGTGCTTGTCGCCCGGTGCGAACATCGCGTAGTGGCGCTGGCCGTCTTCACGCCACAGGCGGAACTCGGCGCGCATGCGGTAGTGCTCGCGCGGCGAGTCGAACACCGCAGGCTCCGGCGCGCCGAAGGGCGTCAGCAGTTCGACCAGGCGGGCCTTCTTCTCGGCGAGTTGGGCGTCGTAGGTGGCGGGTTCGAATGCGGGGCGGGTCATCGGTCACTCATGGGGCAGGAAAACGGGGCGCCATTGTAGCGACTCCGTTGCCGATGTGCCGTTGTCGTCGATCATTGGTGGCGCGGGACGCAGAGCGTCCGGGGGAGGCGTTCCCACGCGGAGCGTGGGAACGATCATGAGAGTATCCAGGGCACGGCGTAGGACGTACTTGCAAAGCGGCCGCGTAGGGTGGGCTTCAGCCCACCACTGGTGGCTCGGGACGCAGAGCGTCCAGGGGAGGCGTTCCCACGCGGAGCGTGGGAACGATCATGATCATCCAGCTTGTGCGCTGATCAGGCGAAGTAAGCCAGCTTGATGACGAACAGGGCCGAGAGCACCCACATCGCCGGGCTCAGCTCGCGCCAGCGCCCGGCCAGTACCTTGACTGCGGTCCAGGCGATGAAGCCGAAGGCGATGCCGTTGGCGATGGAGAAGGTCAGCGGCATGGCCAGGGCGGCGACCACCACCGGCGCGGCGACGGTCAGGTCGTCCCAGTCGATCTGGGCCAGGCTGCTCATCATCAGTACGGCGACGAACAGCAGCGCTGGCGCGGTGGCGTAGGCCGGAACGGCGCCAGCCAGCGGGGCGAAGAACAGGGCCAGGAGGAACAGCGCAGCCACCACGCAGGCGGTCAGGCCGGTACGCCCGCCGGCGCTGATGCCGGCGGCGGATTCGATGTAGCTGGTGGTGGTGCTGGTGCCCAGCGCGGCGCCGGCCATGGTCGCGGTGCTGTCGGCCAGCAGGGCACGGCCAAGGCGTGGCATCTTGCCGTCCTTGTCCAGCAGGTTGGCCTTCTGCGCGACGCCGACCAGCGTGCCGGAGGTGTCGAACAGGTCGACGAAGAGGAAGGCGAAGATCACGCTGATCAGGCCGATATCCAGCGCTCCGGCAATGTCCAGTTGCAGCAGGGTAGGCAGCAGCGACGGTGGCATCGACACCACGCCTTGCAGCTCGGACAGGCCGAGGGCAATGGACAGACCGGTGACCAGCAGGATGCCGATCATCACTGCACCGGTAACCTTGCGATAGGCCAGTGCGGCGATGACGAAGAAGCCCAGGCAGGCCAGCAGTGCGCCACCCTTGCTCATGTCGCCGAGGCCGACCAGAGTGGCCGGATGATCGACCACGATACCGGCGTTCTTCAGTGCGATGATCGCCAGGAACAGGCCGATACCGGCGGCAATGCCGGCGCGCAGCGCCAGTGGGATGCTGTTGATGATCCACTCGCGGATCTTGAAGATCGACAGCAGGAAGAAGATCGCGCCGGAGAGGAACACCGCGCCCAGAGCGGTCTGCCAGCTGTAGCCCATGGTCATCACCACGGTGTAGGTGAAGAAGGCGTTGAGGCCCATGCCGGGCGCCAGGGCGATCGGGTAGTTGGCCAGCAGGCCCATGATCAGCGAGCCGATGGCGCCAGCCAGGCAGGTGGCGACGAACACCGCGCCGTGGTCCATGCCGGTCTTGGCCAGCATTTCCGGGTTGACGAAGAGAATGTAGGCCATGGTCAGGAAGGTGGTGATCCCGGCCAGTATCTCGGTGCGCACCGTGGTGTTGTGGGCTTTGAGTTGGAACAGTCTTTCCAGCATGGTGGCTCCCCGAGGCGCGAGCGCGCCGAAATTGATCTGCACAAAGCAAAGCACATTCGTCCGTGCAGGCCGGAAAATTGCTCGATCTGGCAAAAGCCGCGCATCATACCAGCAAGGTTTTGCCGGGTGAATTTATGGTCTGCCGTGTCTTTTTATGACCAGGTGGACAGTTTCATTTTCTGCCTCAAGGAGTGGTGAGATGAGCAAGCGAGCACTGATTGCAGTCGCCGACGGCGTCGAAGATCTCGAATGCGTGACCTTGATCGACGTGCTGCGCCGCGCCGATATCGAGGTACTGGTAGCGAGTATCGAAGAACGCAGGATGATCACCTGCGCCCGTGGCACCCGCCTGACCGCCGACGCCATGCTGGTGGACGTGCTGGCGCAGGATTTCGACCTGATCGTCCTGCCTGGTGGCATGCCGGGTGCGCAGCATCTGGCTGACTTCGAACCACTGGCCGAGCGCGTACGCAAGCAGGCCAGGGCGGGCGAGCTGTTCGCCGCCATCTGCGCCGCGCCCGCCTTGGCGCTGCAGCGCTACGGGGTGCTCAGGCAGCGGCGCATGACCTGCTACCCGGCATTCAGTGATCGACTGAGCGGCTGCACGTTCGTGGATGAGGCGGTAGTGGTCGATGGCAACTGCATCACCAGCCAGGGTCCGGGAACGGCATTGGCGTTTGCCCTGACCCTGGTGGAGCAGGTGGTCGGGCGCGGCACGCGCACCGAGGTGGCCAAGGCGATGCTAGTGTAGAGGGCGCGGCCCTGAATCTGTAGCCCGGATGAAATCCGGGGCGCTGGCGATCATGTTCCCCGGATTGCATCCGGGCTACGCAAAGCGCCGTCCAAGACGCGTGGGCTAAAGCGGATCGCCGCCCGACCCACCCTACGAGCTGAAGCGCCCGCACGGGCTACGTCTCCCGGCTTTCCTGTTCCAGCAACCGCCGTTTGCGCTGCAGTCCCCAGCGGTAGCCGCTGAGGCTACCATCGCTGGCCACCACGCGATGACAGGGCAGCAGCAGGCCGATGGCGTTGCTGGCGCAGGCCCGGGCAATCGCCCGCGGGTGACTGTGCAACTGCCCGGCCAACTCGGCATAGCTGCGGGTCTCGCCTCTGGGGATGCTCTGCAGCGCCTGCCAGACGCGCTGTTGAAAGGCCGTACCACGAATGTCCAGAGGCAGATGAGCGGCACGCTCCGGCTCCTGCAATTGCGCCAGCACTTGCTGCAGCCAGTGGCGCAGACCCTGTTCGTCTTCTTCGAGCCGGGCGGCGGCGAAGCGCTGTTGCAGTTCGCCGCGCAGCTCTGCCTCCTCATCACCGAACAACAAGGCGCAAACGCCCTTGTCGCTGGTGGCCAGTAGCACCTGCCCGAGCGGGCAGGGGGCGATGCTGTAGCGCAGGCGTTCACCGGCGCCACGCTGACGGCGCTGCGCAGGACTCATGGCCTGGGGCTGTTCATACAGCGCGCGGCTCCCGGAATAGCCGGCAGCCAGGGCGGCATCGAGCACGCTATCCGCTGCGCCCAGTTGCGCCTCCAGACGTTGGCGCCGCTGCGCCGCCGCCCAGGCATTGGGCGTCATCCCGGTGCGCGCCTTGAAGGCACGGGCCAGGTGCGATGGCGACAGGCCGATGCGGGCTGCCAGCTGCGGCAGCGTCAGGCGTTGCTCGCCATTCAGGAGCGCGCAGGCGGCCGCCACCAGCGTGTCGAGTTGCTGCGCCGGACTCTGCCCCTGCGGTGAGCAGCGCTTGCACGGGCGAAAGCCAGCTGCCTCGGCACTGGCGGCATCGGCATGGAAGCTGACGTTGTCGCGTCGTGGCCGCCGCGCAGGGCAGTTCGGCCGGCAATAGATGCCGGTGCTGCGCACGGTGAAAACGAAGCGTCCGTCGAACGTCTCATCACGTTCGCAAACGGCCTGCCAACAGCGTTCCTGGTCGAGCATGAAGCAGCCCTTGTGCTAGCGATCCTGCTGACGATTGTCGACTGCGTTCGCTGTCCTGCCAATCCGCATTGCACTTTCAAAGCCCTGCCGAGGTCATTTGTATGACGGCGTGAGCGCAACTTCAGCTCAGCGCCTTTAATGATGATGGATAAGGCAGGTGTCAACGGAGATCGCCATGCGCGGGATGCTCGATAGGCTGGAGCAGGAGCTGATTCTGGTTGTGGACGATGCAGTCGATGCGCGCCAGCGCCTCGGCGCGCTGTTGGTCGACCGCTATCAGGTAAGGCTGGTTGGCAGCAAGGAGGCGCTCCACGCCGCCAGGTCGCGGCCGCAGCCAGACCTGATTCTGCTGGGCTGGCAGGACGATTACGCGCTCTGTCGCGGGCTCAGAACCGATCCGCAGACCTGTCATATCCCGCTGATCCTGGTCACCGGTCGCAGCGATGCCGCCGACGAGCAGTTGGGCTTCGACCTTGGCGCCGCCGACTACATAACCAAACCGGTCAGCGCGCCCATCGTGCTCGCGCGCGTTCGCGCGCAGTTGCAGGTCAAGGCGGCCACCGATTACCTGCGTGACAAGAGCGAGTATCTGGAACTCGAGGTCAAGCGTCGCACGCGCGATATCCAGAACCTGCAGGATGTCACTATCGAGGCCATGGCCAGCGTTGCCGTCATGCGTGACAACCCGAGCAGTCGTCGCCTGGAACGTATCGAGCGCTACATGACCTGCCTGACCGCTGCACTCGCGCGGCAGCAGCCGGGCTTGTCGGCGTCTCTGAGCGAGGAGCGCATCGCCCAACTGGGCAAGTCGGCCATGTTGCATGTGATCGACCGGCTGACCCTGCCGG
>CAMPIF010000142.1 GCA_946886245.1 Ectopseudomonas composti
GGGTTGGTACAGGCGATCCACAGCGCCTTGATGCGCCCGTCGTGCACCGCATCGAACAGCTCGATGGCGGACAGCCCGGGCGTCTCCGGCAGGGCGTCGACGCCCCAGTAGGCGGCAACTTCGGCGCGGTGTTCGGCATTGCCGGCCGCGCGGTGGCCCGGCAGCAGGTTGCTCAGGCTGCCGGTCTCGCGGCCGCCCATGGCGTTGGGTTGGCCGGTCAGCGAGAAGGGGCCGGCGCCGGGCTTGCCGATCTGCCCGGTGGCCAGGTGCAGGTTGATCAGCGCGCTGTTCTTGGCGCTGCCTGCGCTGGACTGATTGAGCCCCATGCACCACAGCGAGAGGAAGGAGGGCGCGCAGCCGATCAGTTCGGCGCAGCGCTGCAGGGCGTCGAGGCTGATGCCGCAGATATCGGCGGTAGCCGCCGGGCTGTAGTCGCGCACCAGGTTCTTCAGCGCCTCGAAGCCCTCGGTATGGGCGTCGATATAGCGGCGGTCGACCCAGCCTTCCCACAGCAGGATATGCAGAATGCCGTGAAACAGCGCGACGTCGGTGCCGGGCAGAATCGCCAGGTGCAGGTCGGCCAGCTCGCAGGTGTCGGTGCGCCGCGGATCGACGACGATGATCCGCATCTCCGGGCGGCGGGCCTTGGCTTCTTCCAGGCGGCGGAACAGCACCGGATGGGCATGGGCCATGTTGGAGCCGGCGATCAGCACGCAGTCACTCTGCTCGATGTCCTCGTAACTGCAGGGCGGGGCGTCGGCGCCGAGGCTGCGCTTGTAGCCGACCACGGCGCTGGACATGCACAGTCGCGAGTTGGAGTCGATGTTGTGGGTGCCGACCAGGGCACGGGCCAGCTTGTTGAAGGCGTAGTAATCCTCGGTCAGCAGCTGGCCGGAGATATAGAAGGCCACGCTGTCCGGGCCGTGCTCGCGGATGGTCTCGGCGAACACCGCCGCGGCGTGGTCCAGGGCGCTGTCCCAGTCCGTGCGGGTGCGAGCCAGGCCTTTGCCCAGGCGCAGTTCGGGATGGAGGGCGCGGGCGTCGAGGTCGCCGGTCAGGTGCAGGGTCGAGCCCTTGCTGCACAGCTTGCCGAAGTTGGCCGGGTGACTGGGATCGCCGGTGACGCCGAGGATCTTCTCGCCGTCGTGCTCGATCAGCACACCGCAGCCCACGCCGCAGTAGCAGCAGGTGGAGGCGGTGATTTGAGTGGGGCTGGCCATTTCGGGCTCCTACGGGCGTAGGGTGGACAACGCTGTGTTTGTCCACCAATACAAGGGTTTACCGGTGGAGAACGCTTCGCGGTTTTGCACCCTACGCGCACTTCGCAGCGGTGTTCAGGGCCAGCAACACGCGGCCGTTTTCGACCTTGGCCGCGTGCCGATGGGCGCAGCCCACGTCCGGCGCCACGGCCTCGCCCGACTCCAGCTCGATCTGCCAGTTGTGCAGCGGGCAGGCCACGCGCTTGCCGTAGATCAGACCCTGAGACAGCGGGCCGCCCTTGTGCGGGCAGCGGTCGTCGAGAGCGAAGACCTCGTCGCCGGCGGTACGAAAAATGGCGATATCGCCCTTGGGACCAGTGATGATGCGCGAGCCGAGCACGTTGATCTCTTCCAGGGCGCAGATATCCAGCCAGTTCATACGGTGGCCTCCTCGAGTTGCACGACCTTGATGGTGTCGAACTCTTTCTTCAGTTGCGGCGTCTCGATGCGCTCCTTCCACGGGTCCTGCTCGAACGACAGGGCGTAGTGCAGGCGCGCGGCGAGGGCCTTGCGATTGGCTTCGTCTTCAAGCACCGCCTTCTTGATGTGCTCCATGCCGACGCGCTGCATGTAGTGCACGGTGCGTTCGAGGTAGAAGGCTTCCTCGCGGTAGAGCTGAAGGAAGGCCAGGCTGTATTCCATCACTTCTTCGGCAGTCTTGAGCTTGACGAAGAACTCGCCGGCCTCGGTCTTGATCCCGCCGTTGCCACCTATATACAGCTCCCAGCCGGAGTCGACGCCGATGATGCCGACGTCCTTGATCCCCGACTCGGCGCAGTTGCGCGGGCAACCGGAGACCGCCAGCTTGACCTTGTGCGGCGACCACATATTGAACAGTGCGTGTTCCAGGTCGATACCCATCTGCGTCGAGTTCTGCGTGCCGAAACGGCAGAATTCGCTGCCGACGCAGGTCTTCACGGTGCGGATGGATTTGCCGTAGGCGTGCCCGGACGGCATATCGAGGTCTTTCCACACGCCCGGCAGATCGTCCTTTTTGATGCCCAGCAGATCGATGCGCTGACCGCCGGTGACCTTGACCATGGGCACCTGGTACTTGTCGGCGACATCGGCGATGCGGCGCAGCTCGGCGGCATTGGTCACCCCGCCCCACATACGGGGAACAACGGAGTACGTCCCGTCTTTCTGGATATTGGCGTGGGCGCGCTCGTTGATGAAGCGCGACTGCGGGTCGTCCTTGGCTTCGCCCGGCCAGGTGGAGATCAGGTAGTAGTTCAACGCCGGGCGGCAGGTGGCGCAGCCGTTCGGCGTGCTCCATTCCATAAAGGCCATGGCGTCGGCGATGCTGGTCAGGTGATGCTCACGGATCGCCTTGCGCACTTGCCCATGGTTGAGATCGCTACAAGCGCAAATGGCTTTTTCGCTCTTCGGCTTGACGTCCGCCGCGCCGCCCACGGTGTTGATCAGAATCTGTTCGACCAGGCCGGCACAGGAGCCGCAGGAGCTGGCGGCCTTGGTGTGCTTTTTCACGTCGTCGACGCTGAATAGGCCGTTTTCCTGAATGGCCTTGACGATGGTGCCCTTGCATACGCCGTTGCAGCCGCACACTTCCATGTCGTCGGGCATATTGGCGGTGCTGCTCTGGCCCTGGTGACCGGCGTCGCCGATGGCGTTCTCGCCGAACATCAGGTGGTCGCGGATCTCGCTGACGTTATGGTTCTCGCGGATCTGCCGGAAGTACCAGCCACCGTCCGCGGTGTCGCCGTACAGGCAGGCGCCGACCAGCACGTCGTCCTTGATCACCAGCTTCTTGTACACACCGCCGATGGGGTCGGAGAGGGTGATGGTTTCGGTGCCTTCGCCGCCCATGAATTCACCGGCGGAGAACAGGTCGATGCCGGTGACCTTGAGCTTGGTCGAGGTCACCGAGCCTTGGTAGCGCGAGTAGCCGAGCTGGGCCAGGTGATTGGCGCAGACCTTGGCCTGTTCGAACAGCGGCGCCACCAGTCCGTAGGCGATGCCGCGGTGGCTGGCGCACTCGCCGATGGCGTAGACGCGCGGGTCATAGGTCTGCAGGGTGTCATTGACCAGAATGCCGCGGTTGCAGGCGATGCCGGCGCTCTCGGCCAGCTCGCTGTTGGGGCGAATGCCGGCGGCCATCACCACCAGGTCGGCAGGGATCACTTCGCCATCCTTGAATTTCACCGCACAGACGCGGCCTTCACCGTTGTCCAGCAGCTCGGCGGTGTGCTTGGGCAGGAGGAACTTCAGGCCACGGTCTTCCAGGGATTTCTGCAGAAGCTCGCCGGCGGTGCGATCGAGCTGGCGTTCCAGCAGCCAGTCGCCGATATGCACCACAGTGACGTCCATGCCGCGCAGCTTGAGGCCGTTGGCCGCTTCCAGGCCGAGCAGGCCGCCGCCGATGACCACCGCGTGCTTATGGGTCTTGGCGGTGTCCATCATCATCTGGGTGTCGGCGATGTCGCGGTAGCCGATCACGCCGGCCAGGTCCTTGCCCGGAATCGGCAGGATAAAGGGGTTGGAGCCGGTGGCGATGAGCAGGCGGTCGTACTCGGCCTCGCTGCCATCGTCGGCGATGACCAGGCGCTTCTTGCGGTCGATCTTGACCACCTTGCGCCCCAGTAGCAGCTTGATGTCGTTATCGGCATACCAGTTGAGATCGTTGAGCACGATCTCCTCGAAGGTCTGCTCACCGGCCAGCACCGGCGAGAGCAGAATGCGGTTGTAGTTGGGGTGCGGCTCGGCGCCGAACACGGTGATGTCATAGAGGTCGGGGGCAAGCTTGAGCAGCTCTTCGAGGGTGCGCACACCCGCCATGCCGTTGCCGATCATCACCAGCTTGAGTTTTTGCATGCCGGCCATCTCCTGAAGAAAAATCACGGTCGAAAAAATTGTCGGGAGCAATTTTTAACGTCGCTCCGCGACGGCTCGAAGAGTGGCCGCCAGGGATGGCAGGCCATAAAAAACAAAAAAGGCGTCCCGCTAGTCACCTAGCGAGGACGCCTTTGTCCAGGTCCCGTTCTATCGGGAAGTGCAGCCTTCTTCGTTGAAGGTCGCGCTTTCTGTAGTTTGTGGCAGTGCGAATGCAGACCTTGTGCCAACTCGATCAGATCAGGGTTTTTCAGGCTTTCAGCCATTTGGCTGGGTCTGTGGAGTGGTTTTTTGCACCTTTGCGAGGCGGTTGGCGCCGCTTTGGTGCGCAGCCGGCTATTTGAGCAGCAGGAACGTCAGCAGCAGGTTGAGCAGCAGCGACACTAGCGCCACGCTGCGCCACACCAGCAGCGGCTCGCGCTCCAGCAGCGGTCGCGGGCGGTTGTTCAGAGACTGACGTTCGCCACTTTCCAGGGCCAGCAGCCATTCTTCGGCAGTCTCGAAGCGCTGCGCTGGGGTGGCGGCTACCGCGCGGTTCAAGACCTCGTCGAGCCAGGCAGGCAAGTCCGGGCGGTAGCGGCTGGCCGGCACCGGCTGACCGAAGCGCGGGTGCTGAAAGGCCTCGACTTCGCCGTGGGGATAGTGGCCGGTGAGCAGGTGATACAGCGTCACGCCCGCGGCGTAGAGATCCTGCTGCGCATTGGGCGGGCTGCCGGCGAAGGCTTCGGGGGCAATATAGCTGGGCGTGCCGGGCAGGCTGTGGGCCTCGTCGCGGGTCAGGCCGGGGCAGTACGCCAGGCCGAAGTCGAGCACGCGCAACTCGCCGTCGTCGCCGAGCAACAGGTTCTCCGGCTTGATGTCGCGGTGGAGGATATTGCGTCGGTGCAGCAGGCCGAGGGCCTTGATCAGGCGCGGCGCCAGGTCCAGCCAGTCCGCCAGGCTCAGTGGGCCGTGCTGCTGCACGCGCGCGGCGAGGGTCTGGCCGGCGTATTCACGTTGCACGTAATACAGGTGCTGGCGCTGCGGCAGGGCATGCAACTCGGGGAAGTGGCGACCGGCGACGCGGCGCAGGAACCATTCCTCCTGCAGCAGCCCCGGGCCGGCCTGCTCATCGCCGGCGCGGCTGGGCGGCAGGGTCTTGAGCAGCCACGGCTGGTTGTCCGCGTCGTGCACTCGGTAGATCAGCGACTGGCGCGATTCACCGAGCATTCGCTCGACCTGCCAACCCTCGAACTCCTGGCCGTTGCGCAGACGTGGCGGTAGCGGCCAGTGCTCGAGCTGGGCCAGGGTGTCGGCCAGCGCGGCTTCTGGGAGCTGCTCGATGTGCACCAGCAGGGCACTGGCATTGTCCTGGCTGCCGGCGCGGTGCGCCTCGTCGACCAGCGCCTGGCAGATCGCTTCAGCGTCATCGGCTCGTCGCAGCAGCTCGCCGATGCGCTTGTCGCTGAGGCAGGCCCAGACGCCGTCGCTGACCAGCAGGAAGCGGTCGCCGACCTGCAACTCGCCGTCGCGGTAGTCCACCACCAGATGCTGATCCAGGCCCATGGCACGCTTGAGCACGTGCTGCATGCCCGGTTGTTCCCAGACGTGGTCCTCGGTCAGGCGCAGCAGTTGGCCATCGCGCCACAGGTAGGCGCGACTGTCGCCAATATGCGCCAGGGTGTAGCGACGGCCGCGCAGCACCAGGGCGGTGAGGGTGGTCAGCAGCGGCTGGCCGCCGCCGTTGGCCTGCAACCAGCGGTTATGTGCGATCAGCAGGCGATCCAGGCTGTGCTGCACCGGCCAGGTTTCGGGCGTGGAGTAGTAATCCAGCGCCAGTGCCTGCAGGGTCGCGCGCGCGGCCAGGCCGCCGTCAGCGCACTGGCTGACGCCATCGGCCAGGCCCAGCAGATAGCCTTTGCTGGCGGCCAGGCCTGGCGCAGGGGTGACCACACGCAGGGCGTCCTGGTTCTCGCCGCGCGGGCCGGTGGCGCTGGTTTCGCCGATGCTCAGTTGCAGGGCCATGATGCGGTTTCCGTAGATCGTTGGAGCGTAGGGTACGTCGTGCGCCGTGCGCACCAGGCTCGACGCAAACCGCCGGTGCGCGCGGCGCACCCTACGAATACGGCGCAGCGTCGAGGTTCGAATCATACCCGTGCGGCTGTGACCGCAGCGCTACCCCAGGTGGTGCGCCAGCGCTGCTTGACCCCGTGCAAGCCGATCCAGGCCAGCACGCCGAGGCTGGCGAACAGCCACAGGCCCAACTGGTAGTCGCCGGTGTGCTGCTTGATGGTGCCCAGGCCGGCTGCGAGGAAGAAGCCACCGATGCCGCCGGCCATGCCGATCAACCCGGTCATCACGCCGATTTCCCGACGAAAGCGCTGCGGCACCAGCTGGAACACCGCGCCATTGCCGGCGCCGAGACCGAGCATGGCCGCGACGAAGAAGGCCAGGGCGGCGGCCGCACTGGGCAGGTTGAAGCCCACCACGGTAATGCACAGCGAGGCGATGCTGTACATCATCAGCAATGTACGAATGCCGCCGATGCGGTCGGCCAGAGCGCCGCCCAGCGGGCGCAGCAGGCTGCCGGCGCAGACGCAGGCGGCGGTGTAGTAACCGGCGGTCACCGGGCTCAGTCCGTACTGATCGCTGAAGTAGCCGGGCAGGGCGCTGGCCAGGCCGATGAAGCCGCCAAAGGTGACGCTGTAGAAGAACATGAACCACCAGCTGTCACGGTCGCCGAGGGCCTTGAGGTAGTCGCCGAAGGCCTTGGGCTTGGGCCGCTCCGGTGCGTTTTGGGCCAGCAGGGCGAAGATCACCAGGGTTGCCAGCAGCGGGATCAGCGCCCAGCCGAAGACGTTCTGCCAGCCGGACAGCGCCGCCAGGCCAGGGGCGAACAACGCCGCAAGCACGGTGCCGGAGTTACCAGCGCCGGCGATGCCCATGGCCTTGCCCTGGTGCTGCGGCGGGTACCACTGCGAGGCCAGCGGCAGGGCGACGGCGAACGCCGCGCCGGCGAAGCCGAGGAACAGGCCGAGTAGCAGCGCCTGCTCGTAGCTGCCGATGCCGATCTGCCAGGCGCAGAACAGCGCGACGATCACCACCACCTGGCCGAGCAGGCCGGCGGTTTTCGGCGACAGGCGGTCGGCGAGAAAGCCCATCAGCAGACGCAGCACGGCGCCGGCGAGAATCGGCGTGGCCACCATCAGGCCGCGTTGCTGGGCGTTGAGGTCGAGGTCGGTAGCGATCTGCACCGCCAGTGGGCCGAGCAGGTACCAGACCATGAAGCTCAGGTCGAAATAGAGGAAGGCGGCAAACAGGGTGGGGGCGTGGCCGGCTTTCCAGAAACTTGTATTCATCGATCACCTCATCAGCGAGAAGGAGCCCGGCCAGGCGCGGCGAACCGTGGTCGTGGACACGGCGGCCGCGTCTGCCGGGAAGGCCGTGCACTTGTGGTGCAGAGCCCTGCGGCCGAAGCCACAGCAGGTTTGCGCGATTGCAGTGCAGGCTCGGATCGCGATGCCTGCGCCGGCCCCGGTCACTGGGGCGAACACGAAAAAAAACGCCGCTTCACCACAGGCCATTCAGGCGAGGTGACGCGACGTCTTTGTCGTGAGGAAGGTGGCCGCCGTTGGCTACCTGGTGCGGGGGAATAAGCAAGAGCCGAGCCAATCGAGCAGAGGCCCTGGGATCAGGCGTTACACCGCTTCAGCGCACGCAGTTCTGCCGTAAAACGAGGCGTTTGCGCGTTCTATGCTCCCGAATGGGGCGAGCGCTGCGGCGTGCTGAGCGTGGCCTGTGAGTGCACGCTGGAAAGCTGGGTAACGCTGGTTGCGTGCGTGGGCAGCGGCAGGGTCAGCAAGGCGAGTGCCAGCAGATTGCTCAGCAGCCCCGCCTGACGGGCGCGGCGGTAGGTGTTGGTCATACTCGATCCCCCCTTTTTTCTGTTCTGACCTAGGCGTAGCAGACGAATGGCAATGTGTCACGGTATTGGCAGCAATAAGCGTGCACGTTTGTCAGACGCCTGTTCGCCCAGAGCACTGAAGCCCTGGAATCGCTGAATCAGTCGAGCCGATTGACCTTGGGAAACTTGGCGCTGAAGGATTCCGGCATGGGCACCACCTTCGACTGACGATAATCGAAGAACACGAAGCCGGACTTGGCCATGGCTACCAGGGCGCCGTCGGCCGGACGGGTGATGCGGAAGGTGATGTCGCCGCCATATCGGTTGAAATCCATCACCCCGACCTCGAACAGCAACTGGTCGCGGGCATGAGCCTCGGCGCGGTAGGTGGTGGCCAGGTCGGTGACGATGATACCGGTGCCGCTGCCATCGGTTTCACGTATGCCGAACTCGAAGAGAAAACGTGCGCGTGCCTCGGAAATCATCGAGATCATCGAGTCATTGCCCAGATGGTTGGCGCCATTGATGTCGGTGACGCGCACGGTCAGGTGGGTGCTGTAGCAGTACTGGTCTTCGGGAAAATCGAGGGTCAGGCGTGCCATGTTCGAGCCTTGGTCTAAGAGGGCGGCGATTGTAAACCGCCGCGTTCCTCAGCGGTGCAGGCTGTTGAGGTGATAGAACGTGACCCGGCCACCTTCGCTATCAGCCCCGTAATTGTCCTGGATATAGGCGCCCGCCTTGAAGTACAGGTACTGCTTGCTCCAACTGCTGCTCAGCTGGCGGTAGAGCGAGCCATTGTCGCCATCGGTGCTGGCCACGCTGATGCCGATGCGTCCGCTGGGCGTGACGCGCAGGTCGTAGCCGAAGCGCTCGCCAAGCTGAATGTTCTCGGCCAGCAGGATGTTTTGCACGTCGCTATCGCCTGGGCGAGCGCGCAGCAGCAGCTCCACGCGGCCAACGCCACGTCGATAGTGATATTGCAGCTTGAGCAGCGGATCGTTCTGGCTGCCCGGCACGTCGGTACTGTGGATCTGGCCGATTACCACCTTGTTGCGACTGGGCACTTGGTCGACCTGCAGCACGGCACTGAGATAGCTGTCCGAACTGGCGTGGAGCCAGTTGTCGAGTCTGCCGTCGTGCTGGGTTTCGCGTAGCTCACTGCGTGGATAGCGGGCGTCAGCGGTGGTCGAGCCAGTGACTGGCACCCAGAAGGTCACGCTGCCGTCGGCAT
>CAMPIF010000143.1 GCA_946886245.1 Ectopseudomonas composti
GAGACGATGTGGGCGCTGTCGCCGGCAAAGACCACGCGGCCGCGGACGAAGCGGATACAGACCCTCTCTCAAATAAGGCGGATCTGTACCTTTTCCGGGGGTCGGGCCGCACGTATGATGCGTTGCTCTTAGACGCCTAGTCTGGCAGCGGGGTTTCCGGCTGCCAAGGCGCCCGGGTTCATGCCAAACGACGCCAGCCACCAAGAGCCGGGCGCGTCTTCACTTCGGGACACTCAGGATCATGCAGGTCAGCAAATCGAACAAGCTCGCCAATGTCTGCTACGACATCCGCGGGCCGGTGCTCAAGCACGCCAAGCGCCTGGAAGAGGAAGGCCATCGCATCCTCAAGCTGAACATCGGCAACCCGGCGCCGTTCGGTTTCGAGGCGCCGGAAGAGATTCTGCAGGATGTCATCCGCAACTTGCCAACTGCGCAAGGCTACAGCGACTCCAAGGGTCTGTTCAGCGCGCGCAAGGCGGTGATGCAGTACTACCAGCAGAAGCAGGTCGAAGGCGTCACCATCGAGGACATCTACCTCGGCAACGGCGTGTCCGAGTTGATCGTCATGGCCATGCAGGCGCTGCTCAACAACGGTGACGAGGTGCTGATTCCGGCGCCCGACTATCCGCTGTGGACCGCCGCCGTGGCCCTGTCCGGCGGCAAGCCGGTGCACTACCTGTGCGACGAGCAGGCCGGCTGGTTCCCCGACATCGCCGACATGCGCGCCAAGATCACGCCCAATACCAAGGCGCTGGTGCTGATCAACCCGAACAACCCGACCGGCGCGGTGTACTCCAAGGAAGTCCTGCAGGACATCGTCGAGCTGGCGCGCCAGCACAACCTGGTGATCTTCTCCGACGAGATCTACGACAAGATCCTCTACGACGAGGCCGTGCACATCAGCACCGCCTCGCTGGCACCGGATGTGCTCTGCCTGACCTTCAACGGCCTGTCCAAGAGCTACCGCGTAGCGGGCTTCCGCTCCGGCTGGGTGGCCATCTCCGGGCCCAAGCACAGGGCACAGAGCTATATCGAAGGCCTGGATATCCTGGCCAACATGCGCCTATGCGCCAACGTGCCGAGCCAGCACGCGATCCAGACCGCGCTCGGCGGCTACCAGAGCATCAACGACCTGGTACTGCCCAACGGCCGCCTGCTGGAGCAGCGCAACCGTGCCTGGGAACTGCTCAACGACATTCCTGGCGTCAGTTGCGTCAAGCCCATGGGCGCGCTCTACGCCTTCCCCAGGATCGACCCGAAAGTCTGCCCGATCCATAACGATGAGAAGTTCGTCCTCGACCTGCTGCTGTCAGAAAAACTGCTGATCGTCCAGGGCACCGCCTTCAACTGGCCGTGGCCGGATCACTTCCGCGTGGTCACCCTGCCCCGCGTCGACGACCTGGAGCAGGCCATCGGTCGTATCGGCAACTTCCTCAAAGGTTACAGCCAGTAAGCCGACATGGACCTGCAGATCGACGATTTCTACAAGGACGCCGCCAGCGGCCTGCTCATGCTCTATCAAGCCTTCCCGCGCAAGATGGCACTGTACGTGGAAGACCTGATAGGGCGCGAGGAGCCGGACGAGTTCGGCCTGCCCAGCAAGCGTCACCAGGCCTGCCTCGGCGCGCTGCTGTGGCTGGCCGAGGAAGGCTATCTGCGTTTCGAGTCGACCATCGCGTACGATGCGCTGGATCAGGCGGTGCTCAGCGAGAAGGGTTTTCTGCGCCTGTCACGGGCCATTCCCCATGCCTTGCGCGAAGGTGAAGTGCTGCCACCGAGCGTGCGCCGCGTGCACGCCACACTGGCATTTCAACTGCGCGAAGCCCTGGCCCAGCAGCACGGCGAGCGCACCGCCCGTCTCACTCGCCTGCTGTTCGAGAGCACGCTACAGGGCCAAGAGACATAGTTTGAAATAGTCGCTGGTTGAAAGCCCCAGGGGGGCGCCCTTATATAGCCGGCATTACTCGTACGTCTTTCCCCGTGAGGAGTCCGTTCACACCATGATGCGCATTATGTTGTTCCTGGCCACCAACCTGGCGGTTCTGGTTATCGCCAGCATCACCCTCAAACTGCTGGGGGTCGACCGCTTCACCGGCCAGAACCACGGCAGCCTGCTGATTTTCTGCGCGGTGTTCGGTTTCGCCGGCTCGCTGGTGTCGCTGTTCATCTCCAAGTGGATGGCGAAGATGAGCACCGGCACGCAGATCATCACCCAGCCGCGCACCCGTCACGAACAGTGGCTGCTGCAGACCGTCGAGGAGCTGTCGCGCGAAGCCGGGATCAAGATGCCTGAAGTCGGCATCTTCCCCGCCTACGAGTCCAACGCCTTCGCCACGGGCTGGAACAAGAACGACGCACTGGTCGCCGTCAGCCAGGGCCTGCTCGAACGTTTCTCGCCGGATGAAGTACGTGCGGTGCTGGCCCACGAGATCGGCCACGTCGCCAATGGCGACATGGTCACCCTGGCGCTCATCCAGGGCGTGGTGAACACCTTCGTGATGTTCTTCGCACGCATCTTCGGCAACTTCGTTGACAAAGCGATCCTGAAGAACGAAGACGGCCACGGCATCGGCTACTTCGTCGCGACCATCTTCGCCGAGCTGGTACTGGGCATCCTCGCCAGCATCATCGTCATGTGGTTCTCGCGCAAGCGCGAGTACAAGGCCGACGAAGCCGGTGCTCGCCTGGCCGGTACCGGCGCGATGATCGCCGCACTGCAACGCCTGCGTGCCGAACAGGGCGTACCGGTGCAGATGCCGGACAGCCTGACCGCCTTCGGTATCAATGGCGGCCTGAAGAATGGCCTGGCCGGCCTGCTGATGAGCCACCCGCCGCTGGAAGATCGCATCGAGGCGCTGCGCCGCCGCGGCTGATCCATCTTTCACGGACAAAAAAAGGCGACCTTAGGGTCGCCTTTTGCATGGGCCTGGCGTATCAGCGGCGTGCCAGGTGAAACACCACCTCCTCCACCGCCTCGAGCTGATTCTCGATGAAGCGCGGGTTGCCACTGAGCACGTCCTTGCGCTCCACCTCACGCGGCACCCAGCCTGCGCTGAAGTGCTGAACGACTTCGGCGTCCTCGACCGAGAACGGCGGGCCATCCATGCGCTGCTGGTCGTACACCAGGGTCACCAGCAAGCCCTGGCAGGCTGGCGGCAAAATGGCCTGCAGGTGAGCGACATAGCGCTGGCGCATTGCCGGCGGCAAGGCGATCAGCGCAGCGCGGTCATAGAACGCCTGGCACTCGGCAACGTGCTCACGGCTCAGGGCGAAAAAGTCGCCACACAGAATCTGCAGCCTGCCCGCCTGATAGACCTTGAACGCACCGTGCTGCGACACCTGTGGCTGCACATCACGCTCAGCGAAGAAATCCTGCACCGCGCGCTCTGCCAGCTCCACACCAATCACGGCATGCCCCTGCTCCGCCAGCCAGGCCAGGTCGAGGCTCTTGCCGCACAGCGGCACCAGCACCGCCGCATCGGTGGAGAGGCCAAGCGCAGGCCAGTGGCGACGCAGATAGCCGTTGACCTTCTCCTGATGAAAGCCGATTTGGCTGCGCGCCCAACGTTCCTGCCAGAACAGCTCATGCATGGATAAAACCTCCATAAACTCGATAGGAATGCTCAACTATTTGTGCTGGAAGTCGATAGGTCCAGCAATGAAGATGGCGACATCCTACTTCAGGAGCTGATCGCCATGCTGCCGTCCCTGTTCATTTCCCACGGTTCCCCCATGCTAGCCCTGGAGCCCGGTGCCAGCGGCCCGGCGCTGGCCAAGCTGGCCGCCGATATACCCAGGCCCAAAGCCATAGTGGTAGTGTCGGCGCATTGGGAAAGCCAGCGCCTGCAGCTGACGGCGGGCGAACATCCACAGACCTGGCACGACTTCGGCGGCTTTCCGGCCGAACTCTATGCCCTGCAGTATCCGGCCCCCGGCGCACCGGAGCTGGCCGAGCAGATCACCCAGCGACTGAACGACGTCGGTCTGTCTGCGCAGCTCGATGCGCAGCGTCCCTTCGACCATGGCGCCTGGGTACCGCTGTCGCTGATGTATCCGCAAGCCGACATCCCCGTTCTGCAGCTCTCGCTACCCAGCCATCTCGGCCCAGAGCTGCAGACCCGCGTGGGCCGTGCTCTGGCCAGCCTGCGTACACAAGGCATTCTGCTGATTGGCTCCGGCAGCATCACCCACAACCTGGGCGAGCTGAACTGGCGCGCCGGCCCGGACGTCATCACGCCCTGGGCCAAGGCGTTTCGCGATTGGGTGGTGGAAAAGCTCGAAGCCGGCGATGAGCAAGCGCTGCACCATTACCGCCGGCTGGCGCCGCATGCCGCTCGCAATCATCCCAGCGAAGAACACCTGCTACCGCTGTTCTTCGCCCGAGGTGCTGGCGACACCTTCAAGGTCGAGCACAGTGGTTTCACATACGGCGCGCTGGGGATGGATATCTATCGCTTCGACTAGGCGTCACGACCGCCCCCAGCGCTGTCATCGACCTGAAAATGCAGAGGCCCGTCATCGACGGGCCTCTGACCCACTCAGTCGAGTCGCACCAGGATACGGCCAACCATGCCGCCGGAGAGTATCCGCTCGATGGCCGTCGGCAACTGGGCCAGGCCTATTTCCTCGCACAGCGGCGAAAGATCGAGCTTCCACTGCAGCGACAGCTTGTCCCACATGGAAGCCTTGACCACCAGTGGCAGCTCCACCGAATCCACGCCCAGCAGGTTGACCCCGCGCAGGATGAACGGCAGGACGCTGGCCTGGAAACCGACACCAGCGGTCAGCCCACAGCAGGCTACGCTGCCGCTGTGGCGCAGCGACTTGACCACATTGAACAGGATGTCGCCACCCACTGTGTCCACCGCTCCCGCCCAGCGTTCCTTGAGCATCGGACGCTCACTCCCTTGCTGCAGCTCTTCGCGACTGACGATCTCGTCAGCCCCCAGACCACGCAGGAAATCGCCCTGCTCGGCCTTGCCGGTCGCGGCAGCGACGCGATAGCCCAGCTGCTTGAGCAGCGCCACGGCGATGCTGCCAACGCCGCCCGTGGCGCCGGTGACCAATACAGTGCCTGACTCCGGGGTGACGCCAGCCTGCTCCAGTTTGTCCACGCACAGCGCGGCGGTGAGGCCGGCGGTACCGAGAATCATCGCCTCGCGCAGCGGCAAGCCTTGTGGGCGCTTGAGCGCCCAGGCGGCAGGCACGCGGATGTACTGGCCAAAGCCACCGGCAGTGTTCATGCCCAGGTCGTAGCCAGTGACGATCACCTCGTCGCCGACAGCGAACTCGGCAACGCTGGAGGCTTCGACCACACCCGCCGCGTCGATGCCGGGCGTGTG
This sequence comes from Ectopseudomonas composti, assembly GCA_946886245.1. Next base: position 5,343 of record CAMPIF010000143.1, read on the forward strand.
CGGGTAGGCCTTGGTCACGCCACGGTTGCCGCTGGCGGACAGGGCATCCTTGTAGTTGAGCGAGGAATAGCGCACGCGGATCAGCAGTTCACCCTGTGGCAACTGCTCGACGTTGCGCTGGACCACTTCACGCTGGAAACCGCCATCGGCGCCCTCGCTGACCAGCAAGGCCTTGAACTCGGTCATCATCCTCTCCTCTTGTCGTGGTTCGCGGCTGCGCGGCGCAAGTCGCTCGTGCAGCCCATCATGAACGAAGCGTTACCAGAAGCGCTGCTGATTGAGTCTGCTCAACCAGGTCAGGACGAAACGATCCAGTGCCATGCTGGCAGCCAGCCCGACGCGCTCCTGCAGACTCTTCTTGTGAGCGAAATGCAGGTGGAACAGTTCGGCCTCGACGGCGCGCTCGGCCAGGTATTGATCGCTGGTCATGAGCTCGTCAACCAGCAGGCGCTCCTGCGCGGCCATGCCCAGCCAGACTTCACCGGTGGCGATGGCGTCGATGTCCAGTTGCGGCCGATAACGGGCAACGAAGCCCTTGAACAGTTCGTGGGTGGTCTCCAGGTCTTCCTGGAATTTCTCCCGGCCCTTTTCGGTGTTCTCGCCGAATACGGTCAGCGTGCGCTTGTATTCACCAGCCGTCAGCACTTCGAAATCGATTTCATGCTTCTTCAACAGACGATGCACGTTAGGCAGCTGTGCCACCACCCCGATGGAACCAAGGATGGCGAACGGCGCGCTGAGAATCTTCTGGCCGATACAGGCCATCATGTAACCGCCGCTGGCCGCCACCTTGTCCACGCACACGGTCAGCGGGATGCCAGCGTCGCGAATGCGCACCAGTTGCGACGACGCCAGGCCATAGCTGTGCACCATGCCGCCGCCGCTTTCCAGGCGCAGCACCACTTCGTCTTCGGCCTTGGCCATGGACAACAGCGCCGTCACTTCATGGCGCAGGTTGTCGGTGGCTGAGGCCTTGATATCGCCATCGAAATCCAGCACGAACACCCGCGGCTTGCTGGGCGGCGCTTTCTTTTCCTGCTTGGCCGCCTTGGCTTGCGCCTTGCGCGTGGCCTTGAGCTGATCCTTGGACAGCACGCTGTGCTCCAGGCGCTCACGCAGATCCTTGTAGAAATCATTGAGCTTGTGCACCTGCAACTGACCACTGCCGCGTCGCCCTTTACCGCGAGTGGCAGCGATCGCTACCAGCACCACGACGATGGCGACCACCAGGGTCAGGGTTTTCGCCAGAAAGCTGGCGTACTCGCTAAGAAACTCCACGGATCCCCCTTGGACAATGCAGCGGCGCCTGAGCGCGCAAAGGCTCAAGCATACCGGCGCAGCGACTCGCCGGCCAAGCGTGGCAGCACCGCACAATGGACATACAAGCAATTCAAACAAGCGTATGTTTTTTCGTTGACAGCCCCCGAGCTTCCTCATACCCTCGCGAAACATTCAACGTGCCGGGACCAATACGGACGTGGGCAGCATCTATCTGATTCGACATGGCCAGGCCTCATTCGGTGCAGACGACTACGATGTCCTGTCTCCCGTCGGCGTGCGCCAGGCCGAAGTGCTGGGTGAACACCTCGAGCAACTCGGCATCAGCCTCGATCGTTGCGTCAGTGGTAGCCTGCGCCGTCAGCAACACACGGCCAACGCCGCCCTGCAACAGATGAGCAATGCGCCGGTGCTGGATATCGACGAAGCCTTCAACGAGTTCGATGCCGATGCGGTGGTTCGCACGCTGCTGCCGGATCTGCTGCCGGAAGAACCCGAAGCCCTGCATATCCTGCGCAACGGAGCGCAGAATCGTGCCGAGTTTCAGCGCCTGTTTGCCACACTGATCCAGCGCTGGATTTCCGGCGAGCATGACAAGCCCGGCCTGCAAAGCTGGCAGGCCTATGTCGAACAGGTCGAAGGTGGCCTGCGGCGCATCCTCGAGCAGGCAGACAGCAAACAGAATATCGCCGTGTTCACCTCCGGCGGCACCATCACCGCCCTGCTCCGCCTGATTACCGGCGTACCGCCTGCAAAGGCCTTCGAACTGAATTGGCAAATCGTCAATACCTCGCTCAGCCAGCTGAAATTCCGCGGCAGCGAGGTGAGTCTGGCTTCCTTCAACAGCCATGTGCATTTACAGCTGCTGAAGGCGCCGGAGCTCATCACCTACCGATGAGCTCCAGCCCACTGCGGCCGTGAGGCTGCGCGAAAAAACCGAAAAAGGATAAGACCATGAGTGTTGCTGACATCGCCCAAACCATGCAGTCCATGTTCAACGCCAGCGCCGCTGCAGGCCTGGATCTGGTATTCCAGTTCAACATCGAAGATGGCGAGAACTACGCGCTGATCGTCAAGGACGGCACCTGCGCCCTCGAGCAAGGCGATAACCCGAACGCCAACGTGACCCTGATCATGGACAGCGAAACCCTCAAGGGCATCGTCAGCGGTGAAACTGACGGCATGCAGGCGTTCATGGCCGGCAAGCTGCGCGCCGAAGGCGACATGATGCTGGCGATGAAGCTGGGCGAACTGTTCCCGGTCTGATCGGCGAGCTGAGCGCAAACCACGAAAACCGGAGTCCTGGCACTCCGGTTTTTTATTGCCTGCCATCCCTGGCAGCAAGCCTTCGGGCCGTCGCTACGCGACGTTGAAAATTTCTCCTGAAAATTTTTCATACCGGCGCACTGGTGGGCAGCGCAGCTCGAAGGTGACTGATCAGGCAGTTTGATCGAGGTGCAACACGCCCGCCTATAACGGCGCGTATTGCTTGTGACAGCCTGGGTGCAGCATTAGATTAGCCAATTATCTAGGGCACCCATCATAAGTAGAAGGGATAAGCATGGCGCTCACTGACCAATCCACTCGCATCCGCACCGGCGAAGAACTCGACGCCGCCGTCATCGACGCTTATCTGAAAGCCAATATTCAGGGCCTGAGCGGCGTCGCCAGGATCAGCCAGTTCCCCGGCGGCGCTTCGAACCTGACCTACCTGATCGAGTACCCACAGCAGGAATTCGTCCTGCGCCGCCCGCCGTTCGGCCACAAGGCCAAGTCGGCCCACGACATGGGTCGTGAGTACCGCATTCTCAACCAGCTCAACGCCGGCTTCCCCTACTGCCCCAAGGCTTACGTGCACTGCACCGACGAGTCGGTGATCGGCGCCGAGTTCTATGTGATGGAGCGGGTCAAGGGCATCATCCTGCGCTCGGACATGCCCGCCGAACTGAGTTTCAGCGCCGAGCAGACCAGCGCGCTGTGCAAGAGCTTCATCGACAAGCTGGTCGAGTTGCATAACGTCGACTACAGCGCCTGCGGCCTGGGTGACCTGGGCAAACCCGAGGGCTATGTCGGGCGTCAGATCAAGGGCTGGAGCGAGCGCTACGAGAAAGCCCTGACCCCGGACGCGCCGACCTGGGAGCCGGTAAAGGCCTGGTTGAATGACAAGATGCCGGCCGATCACCACAAGCCCGGCATCGTGCACAACGACTACCGCTTCGACAACGTGATCCTCGACCCGAATAACCCGATGCAGATCATCGGCGTGCTGGACTGGGAGATGACCACCATCGGCGATCCATTGATGGACCTGGGCAACACCCTGGCCTACTGGATCGAAGCTGGCGATCCGGCTCCGGTGCAACTGATGCGTCGCCAGCCGAGCAACGCGCCTGGCATGCTCACGCGCCAGCAGTTCGTCGACTACTACGCCGAAAAGGCCGGTATCGAGATCAAGAGCTTCGATTTCTACTACACCTACGGCCTGTTCCGCCTGGCCGGCATCGTGCAGCAGATCTACTACCGCTTCTATCACGGCCAGACGCAGGACAAGCGCTTCGCCCAGTTCATTCAGATGAACAAGCTGCTGGAGC
>CAMPIF010000144.1 GCA_946886245.1 Ectopseudomonas composti
ATCGGCGGTGGTACCTCGGACTTCTCCCTGGTGCGTCTGGCACCCGAGCGCCATCACCTGGCCGAACGCCAGGAAGACATCCTCGCCACGGGCGGCGTGCACATCGGCGGGACGGACTTCGACAAGCAACTGTCGCTGGCCGGCGTGATGCCGCTGTTCGGCTACGGCAGCCGGATGAAGAGCGACGCCTTCATGCCCACCAGCTACCACCTCAACCTGGCCACCTGGCACACCATCAACGCGCTGTACGCGCAGAAGACCCAGCTGGCCCTGCAGAACATGCGCTACGACATCGTCGATGCCACCGGCATCGACCGCCTGTTCGGCCTGATCGAACAGCGTGCCGGGCACTGGCTGGCGATGCAGGTGGAAGAGAGCAAGATCGCCCTCAGCGAGCAGGACGCGCACCCCATCGACCTGTCACGCGTGGAGCCGGGCCTGGTCGCCGAGCTGACTCGCCCGCTGTTCGAGAACGCCATCGAGCCGCTGCTCGAACGCATCCGCGCCAGCCTCACGCAATTGCTCGCCGATGCCGGGATCGCTGCCGATCAGGTCGACACCCTGTTCTTCACCGGCGGCTCCAGCGGCGTGCCGGCGCTGCGTCAGAGCGTGGCCGCCATGCTGCCCAACGCGCGCAGCGTGGAGGGCAATACCTTCGGCAGCATCGGCAGCGGCCTGGCCATCGAAGCGAAGAAACGCTACGGCTGAGGCATCTGACCGCCTCATTCTGTTTCCAAATGCTGCCCGTCCGCCGCAGCATCATTTACAGGGTCTAGGTTTACCCGGTGTTCCATCAGTCCACCGGGTGATCGCCATGCTGAAGAAACTGCTGCTCCTCACCACCGCACTTGGCCTGCTGCTGGCCGCCGCCATTGCCCAGGCTCACCACGGCTGGAGTTCCTATGACGCCGATCGGCTCCTGACCCTGGAAGTGCCGCTGCAGAGCGTCAACTACCGCAACCCGCACGCCGATGTGAGCATCGAGCACGACGGGCGCACCTGGCAGGTGATCCTCGCCCCGATCAGCCGTCTGCAGGCACGCGGCCTGCCGGAAGCCGACCTGACGGCGGGCAAGACCGTGACCATAGTCGGCTACCCACGCAAGGACGGCACCCCTGAGATCCGCGCCGAGCGCATCATAGTCGACGGTCGCACCATCGAACTGCGCTAGATGGACAGCCTGATCGCCTGGGCCGCCTGGCTCGAAGCCACGGTCCTGGGCGAGCAGATGCGCAGCTCGGCACTGCTCTACCCGGCGCTCAACCTGCTGCATCTGCTTGGCCTGGTGTTGCTGCTTGGGCCCATGCTGCTGCTCGATGCGCGCCTGCTTGGCGCCGGCCGCAGTTTCCCGCTGGCAGCGCTGTCGCGCACGTTGACGCCACTGGCGGTGGCCGGTCTGTTGCTCCTGCTGGGCAGCGGCATCTGTCTGTTCGCCGCCGACGCCGGGCCACTGGCAGTTGACCCTCTGCTGCAGCTCAAGCTGCTGCTGATCGCCCTGGGCATCGGCAACGCCCTGTTGTTTCGCCACCTGTGGAGCGCCCGGCTGAGTGACTGGGATACGTACGCGCCGCTGTTCGGTCGAATGCAGGCAGCATTATCGCTGCTGTTGTGGCTACTGGTAATGAGCCTCGGCCGCCTGCTGGCCTACTTCTAGCACAGCGTGCTTTGCCTTATCCTGCGCGCCTTCGTCCCTGAACAGGAATGCCCCGATGAAAGCCCAGCTGGAAGAACTGATCGCCAAGATAAGCTCCGGCTGCCTGCCCGAGGACGAGATCGCCCGTATCGCCGATGAGGCCACTCAGGCCTATGCCGATCCGGCCGCCTTCCTCGCCGCCAACCCGGACGTCAACTACGACGACGAATTCCCCATTCCCCTGGGCGAATGGGTGGTGGTTGGCAGCCTGCCGGACACCGTGCTGTTCCAGGCCGACAGCTATGAAGAACTGTTCCAGCGCATCACCGAATCCTTCGGCCCGCAGGTGCAGTTCGTGCTCAAGCCCAAGCAATTGGCCAAGACCGATCCGCTCAAGGCGCTCAATCGCATCCAGGTGCAGCTCTCCGCGCTGTCGCCGGAAACCGGCGGCTACGTGCTGCTGGACTTCAGCGAAGCGCTGGACGACGAGCTGCAAGCGGTGCTGGTGTACGCCAGCGACCTGCCGCGCGTGATGGAACTGGCGGTGGAAGTGGGCATATATGCCGCGCCGGCGCTGGAAGCGTTGCAGGCGGAGTAAGCGGACGAATGAAGTAACGTTGGCCGCTCTTAGCGAGGCGAACAGTCCGCTATTGTTCGGAGCGGCACAAATCCCAGCGGCGTACTGCTTCGCGAGTACGCCCTACTCGCCGACAGAACCCATCCCGTAGCCCGGATGAAATCCGGGGCAAAGCAGACCAACCGCTCCCGGATTGCATCCGGGCTACAAGGTCCCGCGCAGCGCTTTCTCGAACAACGCGCTGTACTGGGCGGCGCTGAAGGCGATGGGGTTGGTGCCCGCCGAGGGATCGACTTCGGCCATGCGGCCGACCTGCTCGATGCGGGCATCGTCGATGCCGATCTCGCCCAGGCTATGGGCGATGCCCACTTCGCTGCGCAGTGCCAGCACCCACTCCAACACCGCATCGAAACCGCCGCCAGGCAAGGCCAGGTAGCGCGCCATCTTCTCCATCTGCGGCTCGATGGCGCCGCGGTTGGCCACCAGCACGTAAGGCATCAGCACCGCGTTGAGCAAGCCGTGGTGGGCGTCGTACAGCGCTCCCAGCGGATGCGCCAGCGCATGCATGGCGCCGAGGCCACGCTGGAAGGCGGTGGCACCCATGCTCGAGGCCACCAGCATCTGCAGCCGCGCCTCGACATCCGTGCCCTGGCTTACCGCACGCGGCAGGTACTGTTGCACCAGGCGCATGCCTTCGAGAGCGATGCCCTCGGCCATCGGGTGGAACAGTGGCGAACAGAACGCCTCCAGGCTGTGCGACAGCGCGTCCATGCCGGTGGCGGCGGTGATCTTCGCCGGCAGACCGACCGTCAGCTCGGGATCAAGAATCACCAGCGCCGGCAACATTCGTGCGTGGAAGATGATGCGTTTGATATGCGCAGCATCGTCGGTGATCACCGAGGCGCGGCCAACTTCCGATCCGGTGCCGGCGGTGGTCGGCACCGCCACCACTGGCGCCATGCCAGCGACATTGACGCGACTGGCGTTGTCGCCGATGTCCTCGAAATCCCACAGCGGCCGCTCCTGGCCGACCATCAGGGCGATGGCCTTGCCGGCATCCAGCGCCGAGCCACCGCCGAAGGCGATCACCCCGTCATGCGCGCCCGCCTTGAACGCGGCGACTCCGTCCATCACGTTGGCGCCGGTAGGGTTGCCCTTGATCGCCGAGAACAATCCGGCCTTCAGTCCAGCGTCACGACACTGACGCAGCGCCGCGTCGATCATCGGCAACGCCGCCAGGCCGGGGTCGGTACACAGAAGCGGCGCGCGCATGCCGAGCTGACGACAGGCCTCGGCCAATTCGGCAATGCGGCCAACGCCGACGCGCATCGAGGTCGGGTAGTTCCAGTTCATGCGGTACTGATCGAGAGTCATTGCGCGCCTCACAGCTGAGTCTTGAAGTGGAAGGACTTCGGCCGGGTCAGTTGCTCATAGCCGACACGCGACAGGGTGCAGCCACGCCCGGAGTGCTTCACACCGGTCCAGGCCAGGCCGGGGTCGAGGTAGTCGCAGCGGTTGAGAAACACCGTGCCGGCCTCCACCCGATCAGCCAGGGCCATGGCGGCGTCGACGTCGCGACTGAAGATCGCCGCAGTCAGGCCGAACTCGCTGTCGTTCATCAGCGCCAGCGCTTCCTCGTCGCTGGCAACCTTCTGAATGCCCACCACCGGACCGAAGGATTCCTCGGTCATCACGCGCATTTCATGGTTGACGTTGGTCAGCACCTGCGGCGCCAGGTAGGGCGTGCCCGGCGCATCCAGTGGAAACTCGGCGGGGTCGATATGCGCCCTGGCGCCCTGCGCGAGCGCTTCGGCGATCTGCGCGCGAACGAAGTCGGCGGCATCACTGCGTACCAGCGGCCCGAGGGTGGTCTGCGGGTCGTCGGAACGCCCCAGTTTGTACTGGCGCACCAGCGCCACCGCGCGCTCGACGAACTCATCGAACAATGACTCGTGCACGTAGATGCGTTCGATACCGCAGCAGGACTGCCCGGAGTTGAAGAAGGCGCCGTCGATGGCGGTTTCCACCGCGTGCTGCACATCGGCGTCGGCCCTGACATAGGCCGGGTCCTTGCCACCCAGTTCCAGGCCGACACTGATGAAGCGCCCGGCAGCCGCGCGCTCGACCATGGCGCCCCCGGGCACCGAACCGGTGAAGGCGACGTGGTCGATGCTCGGCGAGCGAATCAGCGCCTCGGTCTCGCCATGGTTCAGGTGCAGGTACTGGAACACGCCTTCGGGCAGACCGGCTTCGGCGAAGGCCTCGACCATGCGCTCGGCGCACAACGGCGTCTGCGCCGAGTGTTTGAGCAGCACCACGTTACCCGCCAACAGCGCCGGCATCACCGCGTTGACGGCGGTCAGATAGGGGTAGTTCCAGGGGGCGATGATCAAGGCCAGGCCCAGTGGCTCACGGCGAATGAAACGGGTGAAACCGGCCTTCTCCGGCAGGCGGATATCGGCCAGCGAGCCCTCGGCGATATCCGCCATATGGCTGGCACGCTCGACGAAGCCACGAATCTCGCCAGCGGCATAACGAATCGGCCGGCCCATCATCCAGCACAGTTCCTCGGCCAACTGTGCCTCACGCGCGGCGAAGATCTCGATGGCGCGCCGGCCGATGGCGATACGCTCGCGCAGCGGCGTCTGCTTCCAGGCCTGCTGCGCCAGCTCGGCCTTGGCCAGCGCCACCAGCACCTCGGGATTGGACGCCAGACGACGCTCGACATAGACCGAGCCGTCGATGGGGGAAATGCATTGCAGTTTGCTCATAAGGTGCTCCAGAAACCTTGCCCGCGTAGCCCGGATGCAATCCGGGACACTCGACGAAACCGCCCCGGATTGCATCCGGGCTACGGACGGTGGAATCAGATGATTTCGAAGTAGCGATCCAGCTCCCAATCGCTGACATGGCGACGGTACTCGCGCTCTTCCCATTCGCGGCTGGCGGCGAAGTGCTCGACGAAGGCATCGCCGAACAGTTCGCGGGCGGCCTGCGAGCCCTTCAGGCGCTGCGCGGCATCCCACAGCGTGCGCGGCAGCGCCAGTTCCTCAGGATGCTTGACCGCATAGGCGTTGCCGCTGACCGGCTCGGTCGGCTCCCACTCCTGCATGACACCGTACAAGCCCGAGCCGATGGCCACCGACAGCGCCAGGAACGGGTTGCCGTCGGCGGCGCCGAGGCGGTACTCCTGGCGTTGCGACTTGTCGCTGCCGGGGATCACCCGCAGCGCGGCGGTGCGGTTCTCCACGCCCCAGGTGGCATCGGTCGGCGCCCAGAAGCCGGGGATCAGGCGCCGATAGCTGTTCAACGTCGGCGCCACCATGCACAGGAATTCCGGCATCAGGCGCTGCTGCCCGGCGAGAAAATGCCGCTGCAGCTTGCTCATGTTGTGTGCCTGGCTGGGGTCGTAGAAGGCTGACTTGTCAGTACTGCGATCACGCAGCGAGACGTGGATGTGCCCACTCTGCCCCGGATACTTGCCGGACCACTTGGCCATGAAGGTGGCCATCAGGCCGTTGCGCTGGGCCAGCACCTTCATGAAGGTCTTGAACAGCGCGCCCTTGTCCGCCGCGGCTTCGGCACGGTCGTAGGCAATGGCCGCCTCCAGCACGCCGGGGCCGGTCTCGGTGTGCAGACCCTCGATGGGAAAGTCCATCGCCTCGCCCATTTCGAGAATCTGGTGATAGAGCTCGGCATGTACCGACTTGCGGATCATCGAGTAGCCGAACCAGTCTGGAGTGAATGGCTTGAGATCGCGAAAACCCTTGGCCCGTGCCGAGTCCGGCGTTTCATCGAACATGAAGAATTCGTACTCCAGCGCGGCATAGGGCTCGAAGCCCATGTCCTGGCAGCGCTGGATCACCCGCCGCAGGGTGCCGCGCGGGCACACCGCCTCGGCCTGCTGGTCGAATTCGGCGAGAAACAGCAGCATGCCGTTCTCGAAGGGAATCTCGCGGCAGGTGTGCGGCAGGATGCGTACCGGCGCGTCCGGGTAGCCGCTGTGCCAGCCGGTGTACTGGGCGTTGTCGTAGAGCTGATCCTTGACGTCCCAGCCGAGCACCACATCGCAGAAGGCGAAACCCTGCTCGAGGGCGGAGAAGAACTTGCTGCGGCTCATGTACTTGCCGCGCATCACACCGTCGTTATCGAACAGACCGACCTTGACGTGGCTCAGGCCACGCTCCTCGACGATGCGCCGGGCCTCGCCGACGGTCTTTACATCCCGTGGTTTGAACATGCTACCCCCTGTGTCTTGTTGTTATCGCGGACGGGTTCAGCGAAGGGCTGGGCATCCATGACCGGCCAGGCAGGGCCGACGACGCACGGGCTCAGCACGACGCGTGTGACAGCGTCCGTTTCAGGCTCATAGAGTGTGGTACAGGATTGCCGGGATGGCAGGGAGCTGGGCAGAAAAATAGGCGATGACGATCAAGGCGGTGGACAACCGCAGGCTGTCCACCGCGACGCTCTAGGCGGTCGGCACCGTGCCGCCATCGATCAGGAATTCACTGCCGGTGATGGCGGCTGCCCGAGCTGACGCCAGGAAAGCGATGAGTTCAGCGACTTCCGACGGTTTCGATGGGCGGCCGAGCGGAATGCCTCCCAGCGCCTCCATGATGATGCGCTTGCCGCCTTCGTAATCCGTGCCCGCCTCCTCTGCCAATCGCTCGGCCAGGGCCACCGATGCCTCGGTTTCGATCCAGCCCGGAGCAACCCTCACGACGCGCACGCCCTTGGGTGACACCTCCTTCGACAGGCTCTTGCTGTAAGTCGAGAGGGCGGCCTTGGCTGCGGCATATGCGGTGGTCGCCTCGGGCAGTGGCAAACGACTCTGGATGGATGTCACATGAATGATCACGCCCGCTGCGCGCTGCAGCATGCCCGGAAGCAGCGCACGGTCCAGACGTACAGCCGGAAACAGGTTCAGATCGAGCTCGCGCTGCCACTGCCCGTCATCCAGCGCAGCAAAACCGCCGCCGGGAGCGGACGAGCCACCCAGCACATGCACGAGGATGTCGACCCCGCCCAAGCGCTGCTCCGCAGCCGCCACCAGCGCAGCGCAACCTTCTCGGGTACAAAGATCGGCCTCAACGAAGATATCTGGCGGCACGCCACTATCGGCCTGTCGCGCCGCGGTCAGCACCTGCGCCCCCTCGGCGTGGAACAAACGAACCACTGCGAGCCCCACGCCTTTGGTACCACCGGTGACCAGCACACGCTTGCCGGCAAGTTCGAGGTTCATCATGGGGCAATCTCCAGTGAGCTGATCCGCCCATCACGGAGCGTGAAGACATGCCTGAGCGCTAGCGGGCTGCCGGGAAAATCACCGCTCAGCATTGCCGTGACGCTCAGTTGATCACCCTCGCCAGATGACTCGATGGGCTCCACCCGATAAGTGAATGCCTGCCGCGCGGCCCGCTGCCAGGATTCGATGGCCTCGATCCCCTGATGGCTGCGGTCTTCATCGATCACGCGGGCGTCCGCGCAGAAACACGCCGCCATGCGTGAGATGTCATCACCGTTGCTGATCTCGAAGTAGGCCTGAACGGCGCTCGGCAATTGCAGGTTCATAAGCTGGGTCCTCTCGGGGTTGTCAGGCTTGCTGGACTGCCATCTTGCCTCTCGCCAGATAATCTGCTCAATTGGGACAAAGCCTGATGACCAATCCCGCATAGAAGGACAATCCGATGTCCGACTCACGTCTTACCCTTCATGAGCTGGAGGCCGTCCTGGCCGTGGCCCGCCGCGCCTCGTTTCGCCGGGCAGCGATCGACCTGAATGTCTCCACCACTGCGCTGAGCAGCACCATCGCCAAGCTGGAGGCGACTCTGCAGACGCGCCTGTTCAATCGCACCACCCGCAGTGTGTCGCTGACAGCGGCGGGCAGCCGCTATCTTGAGCAGGTGAGACCAGCCCTGCAGGCTCTGCGCGGCGCGCTGGAAACGGTTCGCTCGCACAACGCAGAACCTGCTGGCGTGATACGAATCAACGCATTTGCCAGCGCAGCGCGCACGGCCCTCCTGCCACTGGTCCTGGAGTTTGCCGACCGCTACCCGCGCGTCCAGATCGATCTGGTGACGGAGGAGCGACTGGTGGACGTCGTCGCGGAAGGCTTCGATCTGGGCGTGCGCGCATCGAACCTGATCCCCAATGACATGATTGCCATCCCACTGGGCCAGACACAGCGCTATGCCGTGGTGGGGACGCCGCTGTATTTCTCCAAGCACGGTGAACCGCAGAACCCAGCGGATCTGATGCGGCATGAATGCCTGCGCATCCGGCTGCCCAACGGCGCCATCTATCCCTGGTACTTCGAACAGGCGGGCGAAGTGCTCAGGCTCGATGTCGAGGGTCGGTTCACCGTGGACGAGCCGAGTGTGGCCAAGGCCATCGTGCAAGCGAACGTGGCGCTCGGACTCTTTCTGGAGCAGGAGGTCCAGGCGCAAGTCGACGCTGGAGACCTGCAGCGGGTGCTGCAGGACTGGACGCCGCCGAGAGATGAAATGTGTCTGTACTACCCCAATCGACGCAATCCGTCTGCCGCGCTCAAGGCATTCACGGACCTGGCCCGAGAGAACCTGCAGCGCTGCCCGCCCCCGGGCTGAGCGGCGGGCGGGCAATCGGGGTGCAAGCGGGCGGCAATATCAACCGCGATAAGGCGCTCCGGCCTTGGCCATCAGTGCGTTGTACTTCTTGAAGATGTCCACCACCTTGGCGCAGCGCGGGCTGGTCTTGGCGATTTCGTCCCAGAACTTCAACGCCTCGGCTTCCACCGTGGCCCACTCCTCGGCCGGGATGGAGGTCAGTTCCAGCTTGCCGCCTTCGACCCGCAGTTGCGCCTCGCCGCCCCAGTACCAGTGCTGGCGGTAGTAGTTGGAACTGTCCATGCAC
>CAMPIF010000145.1 GCA_946886245.1 Ectopseudomonas composti
TGCCTATCTGTCAGCCTGTCAGTTGGGCATCACCCTGGCGTCGCTGGGCCTCGGCTGGGTCGGTGAACCGGCCTTCGCCGAGCTGCTGACGCCGCTGCTGGTGGCGGTGGGCGTGGAGTCACCCAAGCTGATTCACGGCATCGCCTTCTTCACCGCGTTCTCGATCATTTCCTACCTGCACATCGTCATCGGCGAGCTGGCGCCCAAGTCCTGGGCAATTCGCAAACCCGAGCTGCTGTCGCTGTGGACGGCCGCGCCGCTGTACGCCTTCTATTGGCTGATGTACCCGGCGATCTTCGTGCTCAATGCCAGCGCCAACGCCATCCTGCGCATCGCCGGGCAAGGCGAGCCGGGGCCGCACCACGAGCACCACTACAGCCGTGAAGAGCTCAAGCTGATCCTGCACTCCAGCCGCGCCACCAGTGACAACGACCAGGACCTGCGTGTGCTGGCGTCGGCGGTCGAACTGGGCGAGCTGGAGGTGGTGGACTGGGCCAACTCGCGTGAGGATCTGGTCTTCCTGGAGCTCAACGCCAGTCTGGATCAGGTGTTCACCACCTTCCGCCGCCACAAGTACAGCCGCTACCCGATCTTCGACGAGAGCAAGGGCGAGTTCGTCGGCGTACTGCATATCAAGGACCTGCTGCTGCACCTGTCGCTGCTGGAGATGTTGCCATCGGCGCTCAAGCTGGCGGATCTGATGCACCCGCTCGAGCGGGTCAACCGGCATATGCCGCTGTCGCAGCTGCTCGAGCAGTTCCGTCAGGGCGGCGCGCACTTCGCGCTGGTCGAAGAGGCCGACGGCAAGGTGATCGGCTACCTGACCATGGAGGATGTGCTCGAGGCCCTGGTCGGCGATATTCAGGACGAACACCGCAAGGCCGAGCGCGGCATCCTCGCCTACCAGCCGGGCAAGCTGCTGGTGCGCGGTGACACGCCGCTGGCCAAGGTCGAGCGACTGTTGGGTGTCGACCTCGACCATATCGAGGCCGAGACGCTCGCCGGGTTGATCTACGAAACTCTCAAGCGCATGCCCGAGGAAGAGGAAGTGCTGGAAACCGACGGCCTGCGCATCATCGTCAAGAAAATGAAGGGGCCCAAGGTGGTCCTGGCCAAGGTGGTCAAGCTGGATTGAGGTCTGCTGTGCCTGGCAAGTCCATGCAGGCTCGATCACTGACCCCACTCGACCCTCGGAATCACCGTTCGCACAACCGTTACAGGCTCTCGGTGGGCGCAGGCGAACATGAGTTCGTCGACCTACCCAACCTCTGGCTGGCCTGCCCGGGCGCATCTGGCCAGTTGCTGCCCGATCCAGTAGGGTGTGATTCCGTCGCCTCCCCGAGAACAGCTGCCAGTCAGTTGGCGCTTTCCGGATTGGCTATGGTCAGGGTCGACTTCGACTGTATCGAACGCACCTGAACCTTCTGAATCAATGATGACGGCCTGCAGGCCGTCGTCTCGTTTGTGTCGCGAGGAATCACAGCATGAGTGCACCAGTCGTCATCGTCGGCACCGGCCTGGCCGGTTACAACCTGGCCAAGGAGTGGCGCAAGCTCGATACGCAGACGCCCTTGTTGCTGATCACCGCTGACGACGGCCGCTCCTATTCCAAACCGATGCTGTCCACCGGCTTCGGCAAGAACAAGGATGCCGACGGCCTGGCCATGGCCGAGGCGGGCGCCATGGCCGAGCAGCTCAATGCGGAAATTCGCACCCATACCCGCATCACCGGAATCGACCCCGGCCACAAGCGCTTGTGGATCGGTGAGGAGGCCGTGCCCTACCGCGATCTGGTACTGGCCTGGGGCGCCGAGCCGATTCGCGTGCCGGTAGAGGGTGATGCCCAGGACGCGCTGTACCCGATCAATGACCTGGAAGACTACGCGCGCTTTCGCCGCGCCGTGGCCGGTAAACGCCGGGTATTGATCCTCGGCGCCGGGCTGATTGGCTGCGAGTTCGCCAATGACCTCAGTGCCGGCGGTTACCAGGTCGAGTTGCTGGCGCCCTGTGAGCAGGTGATGCCCGGCCTGCTGCATCCGGCAGCGGCCTCTGCCGTACAAGCTGGCCTGGAAGGTCTGGGCGTACGTTTTCATCTGGGCCCGGTGCTGGCCAGTCTCGACCGCCAGGGCGATGCGCTGCAGGCGTCGCTGTCCGATGGCAGCCTGATCCAGTGCGATGCGGTGGTTTCGGCCGTCGGTCTGCGTCCGCGTATCGCGCTTGCCGCAGCGGCCGGGCTCGACGTCAATCGTGGGGTGATGGTCGATCGCCAGCTGCGTACCTCGCACGCCAATATCTATGCGCTGGGTGACTGCGCCGAGGTCGATGGCCTCAACCTGCTCTACGTCATGCCGCTGATGGCTTGCGCCCGGGCGCTGGCCAAGACCCTGGCCGGTGAACCGACGGCGGTCAGCTACGGACCGATGCCGGTGACGGTAAAGACGCCGGCATGCCCGCTGGTGGTCTCGCCGCCACCGCGTGGCAGTCAGGGCGAATGGACGGTCGAAGGCAGCGGCAGTGACATCAAGGCGCTCTGCCGCGAGGCTGGCGGTGCACTGCTCGGTTATGCGCTGACCGGCGCCGCCGTGCAGGAGAAACTGGCACTGAACAAGGAGCTACCGGCGCTGCTGGCGTGATTGCCTGCCGTTCTGTCGGATACGCCACGAAATTGCCCGGTTAAAGTGGCGGGCGAGACTGGCGCAGTGCGATGCAGCATGCCATTCTCCCAGGGGTCTGCCGCAGCGCAGAGCTGTTGCGGCGCCTTGGGCGCTGTTCTGGAAGGACAGCACGGACACAACAACAAAAAACCGTCAAAGAGGCATCTATGCGTAAACCGGAACTCGCCGCCGCCATCGCCGAAAAGGCTGATCTGACCAAGGATCAGGCCAATCGTGTACTCAACGCCGTACTGGAAGAAATCACCGGTGCACTGAACCGCAAGGACAGTGTGACCCTGGTTGGCTTCGGTACTTTCGTCCAACGCCACCGTGGCGCCCGTACTGGCAAGAATCCGCAAACCGGTCAGCCGGTGAAGATCAAGGCCAGCAACACCGTCGCCTTCAAACCGGGTAAATCCCTGAAGGATGCGGTCAACTGAGCCCGTTACCCGGAGCCGCTCGGCTCCGGGTTCCTCCTCGCTTCATCAAGTCTGCTCACTTACTGTAGAGACCGTGTGCACCTGATTCGCGGTATCTCGCGGCGCACCCTGCCTTCCTGGCTCGGCAGCCATGCTTTGGACAGGCTGTAGTCCTGCAAGAAAACCACTACAATGCGCGGCCATCATCTTCGATCACGAGGCCCTGTGCATGAAATTCCGTTTTCTCCTGTGGATGCTGGGCCGCCTGATGGCCAAGGCCAGTCGTGAAAACCCGGCGTTCCGCCAGCAGCTCGAAGGTCGCGATATGGTCTTCCAGCTGCACACGCTGGACGGCAAGGTGGCCCGCCACTTCACCGTGGCCGGTCAGCGCGTGACCAGCAAGCGCGGCACTGCCACGGATCCGGCATTCGCCATCGGCTTCAAGGATGCCGCCTACGGCTTCGAAACCATGACCGCGAAGAACAGGCAGCTGGCGTTCATGCAGGGCATCCAGAACAAGGACATCCAGATCCAGGGCAACCCGGCGCTGGTCATGTGGTTCCAGGGCCTGACCAAGTACCTGATGCCGAAGAAGAAGGCCGAGGCGCCGAAAAAGGCCGCCTGATCGGCACTGATGTGCGTCGCGGCTGGCCGCGACGCTGCGCTTTGGTTAGGCTGCCAGGCACGTTCCTGTGGAAAGCCTGACCATGCGTCTTTTCCTGTTACCCCTGCTGTTGCTGGCCGCCACCACGGCGCGGGCCGAGTCGGCGTCTGCCAAGGTGCTGTTGCCCCTGTTCGAACTCGCCGGTATCCATCTGCTGTGCGAACAGAGCGCGCCGTTGCTGCAGCGCGGTCAGGATGAAGCCGAACAGAAGCGCCTCGCTCAGTTGTTCGCTGGCGAGGTGTTTTGTCTGGACCTGGCCAGGCGCGTCGCTGCTCGTTTCGATACGGCGCAGGGCGAACAGGCTCGTGCGCGTCTCGATAGTCCGCTGGCGCAGCGCTTCACTGCCGCCGAGCGTGCGGTCGGTGAGCAACCCGAAGGCTTGGCTGAATACCGCCAGCGCCTGCAGGAGCAGCCGCCACGAGGCGCGCGCCTTGATCTGGTAAAGCGTCTCGATGCTGCCGCCCGTACGACCGAGCTGGCCAGCCTGCTGCGTTACGAAGTCGGCAAGACCCAGGCATTGTTGGCGCTAAGGGCGCGGGGCGAGAACCTCAGCGAGGCCGAACTGCAGGCGCAGACGCAGACCCAGGCGAACGCCATTCGCCAGTCCAGCGAGCAGGCGGTGGAAACCTTCATGTTCTATGCCTACCGGCAGATGCCCAGCGATCAGCTCGCCGAGTATGCGGCACTCTACGAGCATCCCAGTGTCAGCCAGTTGCTCGCCATCAGCCTGGAAGTGGTGCCGCAGCTATTCGCCGAGCGCCGTGAGCAGCTGCGCAAGACGGCGGGCAAGCCGTAGGGCTGGCCGGGACGCCGGCCGCGCGAAGCGAACAGCCCGCCGGCTCGCAAGCAACTAGACAGGACGGCAGGCAAGGCTTTCAGGGGCAGGCATGGCAGCCCGGGCCGCAGCAGCTCAGTGCGGCTGCTGGAACTGCGCTGCCAGTTCACGCAGGGCGACTTCGGCGCTGAGCACCTTGCTCACCGCGTCCTCGGCTTTTTCCCGGGTCAGCCCCAGGGCTTCGAACAGCTCATCAGGAATCTCGCTCTGCGGCCCGGCACCGATACCCCGGTTGCGCAGCAGGCTGACCGCCAGGCACACCAGATTGGGGAAGGCCGCGCTGTCGCCGGCGTAGGACGGATCGTGCTGAAAGCGCAGGGCGCTGGACAGCTCTTCCGGCATATCCCAGTGGCGCATCAGCCAGGCACCGATCTGCTCGCGGGTGATGCCCAGCAGGTGCTGCTCGATATGCCCGGTAGGAAGGTGCGGGTTGACCTCCAGATGACGGCAGATCAGCGAGAAGTGCGGTGGAAACACGTGTGCCAGGACCAGATAACCGAAGTTGTGCAGCAGGCCGGCCAGGTAGGTCAGACCAGCTTCCGGGCGCTGCGCGCGCGGCATGGCGCGGGTCAGACCCTCGATCACGGCAGCGGTGTAGATCGCTTGCTGCCAGTAGGGCGTGGCGTGCTGCGGCTGATCCTTGGGCAGGCTCAGGGTCTTGCCCAGGGCCAGGCCGAGAGCCAGGTTGATCACCAGATCGAAGCCCAGTACACGGACGATGGCATCTTCCACCGAGCGGATCTTGCCGGGCGCGGCGTAATAGGGCGAGGCGGCCCAACTGACCACCTGGGCGGCCAGCGCGGGGTCGGTCTCGACCACACCGGTGATGTCATCCACGGTGGCGTTAGGGTCGACACGCAGCTTGATGATCTTCTGCGCGGTTTCCGGCAGCGGCGGAATCTCGATGGTTTCTTCCAGGCGCTGCTGGATGCGGCGTGCGGTAAAGGCCTGCACGGCCTGGGTGATTTCCGCGCGGTCATCATGCGGGCGATCGAGGTTCGGTTTGATCGCGCTGACCGGCTCGCCGAAACGCGCCGCGCTGGCCTTGCTCAGCAGCGCCTTGAAGGCTTCGGTGGGAATTTCCAGCAACACACCAGGCTGGCCGGACTCGATCAGCAGACTGGGCACCTGCAGCAGGCGCTCTTCGTAGAGGCAGGGCGAGCTGGTCAGCGGCGGCAAACCGGGGAGGGCGGCCAGATTGTGCTTGCCGAGCATGCGCTCCAGGCGTTCCGGCTTGACCGCAGTAAGCTGACGCCCGGTCAGTTCGGCCAGGCGCGACAGATCGAGCATGTGGCTGCGCGGATAGAGCACCAGCAGGGCGCCGATGGCATCGTCCACCAGCACGGCCTGCAGGCGTGCCTCGCTTGGCTGACCCGGGCGCTCCGCGCGTACCTGATAGGGAACGGCGAGTTTCTCCAGCAGTTGCACGATCACGGCGGGCGCTTGCGCAGTGGCGTTGGCGGCGAGGGCAGCTTCAGTCATATCGATATCCAGCGTTGGCGCATGTGCCCCGGAGTATAACCAGCGAGGATTTGCGCAAAGGTTCGTGGCGACGGTTGTCCTGTGAACAGGTTCACACTTGACCGTATTGCTGGCCGTGACGCAACCAGCGCTCCAACAATGGAGCCACATGTTGCGGCCAATGTTCCAGAAGAGCGTGCGCGGCATCGCGCACGGCGGGCAGCAGGTCGGCATCGCGCATCAGGTCGGCGACCTTGAATTGCAGCAGACCGGTCTGCCGGGTGCCGAGCATTTCCCCTGGCCCCCTGAGTTCGAGGTCCTTCTCGGCGATGACGAAACCGTCGGTGGTCTCGCGCATGATCGCCAGGCGTTCGCGCCCGAGTTGCGACAGTGGCGCATGGTAGAGCAGCACGCAATGGCTGGCGGCGCTGCCACGACCGACCCGGCCGCGCAGCTGGTGTAGCTGGGCCAGGCCCAGGCGTTCGGGGTTCTCGATGATCATCAGGCTGGCATTGGGCACGTCGACGCCGACCTCGATCACCGTGGTGGCCACCAGCAGTTGCAGCTTGCCCTGCTTGAACTCATCCATCACTGCAGCTTTTTCGGCCGGCTTCATGCGTCCGTGGATCAGCCCGACGCGCAGCTCGCCCAGTGCCGCAGAAAGCTCCTCGAAGCTGGTTTCGGCGGCCTGGCAGGTGAGCTCTTCGGATTCCTCGATCAGGGTGCACACCCAGTAGGCCTGGCGTCCCTGCTGGCAGGCATTGCGCACGCGCTCGACCACCTCGAGGCGACGGCTGTCGGCGATCACCAGGGTGTTGACCGGCGTGCGCCCTGGCGGCAGCTCGTCGAGGATCGAGGTATCCAGATCGGCGTAGGCGCTCATCGCCAGTGTGCGCGGGATGGGCGTGGCAGTCATGATCAGCTGGTGCGGGCTGAGGCGCCCGTCGATGCCTTTCTGGCGCAGGGCCAGGCGTTGCTGCACGCCGAAACGGTGCTGCTCGTCGATGATCACCAGGGCCAGACGCTTGAACTTCACTTCGTCCTGGAACAGGGCGTGGGTGCCGACCACCATCGGGCAACCGCCGGCAATCTGCTCCAGCGCGCCAGCGCGGGCCTTGCCCTTGAGTTTACCGGCCAGCCAGGCGACGTCCAGGCCGAGCGGCGCCAGCCATTTGCTGAAGTTGAGAAAGTGCTGCTCGGCGAGGATCTCGGTCGGCGCCATCAGCGCCACCTGATAACCGGCCTCCAGCGCCTGCAGGGCGGCCAGGGCGGCGACCACCGTCTTGCCGGCGCCAACGTCGCCCTGCACCAGGCGCAGCATGGGTTCGCTTTGCGCCAGGTCGTAGGCGATCTCGGCGCCCACGCGCTGCTGCGCGCCAGTCGGGGCGAAGCCGAGGTTGGCCAGGTATTGCTGTGGCAGCTTCCTGGCCGGCGGCAGGGCCGGCGCCTGCTGCGCACGCACCTGTTCACGCAGGCGCTGCAGGGACAGCTGATGCGTCAGCAATTCCTCGAAGGCCAGGCGGTGCTGGGCCCAGTGGCGGCCCTCGGCGAGTTCCTCGACATCGGCATCCGGTGGTGGCCGGTGCAGGTAGCGGATGGCATCACTCAGCGGTGCCAGGTGATAGTCGCGGGCCAGCTCGTCAGGCAGCCAATCCGGCAAGCTGTGTGGGCCGAGGCGCGCCAGTGCCTGCTGGCTGAGCTGGCGCAGGCGCTGTTGGGTCAAACCTTCGGTGGTTGGGTAGATGGGCGTCAGGCTCTGTTCCACCGGTGCCGGCTCGTCGCCGCTCTGCGCGCGGTATTCCGGGTGGTAGATCTCCAGACCCGTAGCACCGGGACGAACTTCGCCATAGCAGCGCAGGGCAGTACCGCGCTTGAGGCCGTCCTTCTGCGCCTGACTGAAGTGGAAAAAGCGTAGGCTCAGTGTGCCGCTGCCGTCCTGCAGGCGCACCAGCAGGCTGCGCCGCCGGCCCATGACCACGTCCGCACCGGCGACGATGCCCTCGACCACCGCGTCCTGCCCTGGGCGCAGCGCGCCGATGGGAGTGATACGGGTGCGATCCTGATAGCGCAGCGGCAGGTGGAACAGCACGTCCTGCAGGTTTTCCAGGCCGACCTTGGCCAGTTTCTCGGCCAGGGCCGCACCCACGCCCTTGAGCGCGGTGACGGAAACCGCTGCCAGCTCGCTCACGTCCGGCCTCAGGCGCTCTTGGTCTGCGGGCTGCGGGCGACCGAGCAGAGGCGGATGGAGTCGGCCAGCACCTCGATGGCGTTGGGCCGCGGGAAGCTGGCGCGCCAGGCAATGGCCACGGTGCGGAACGGCACCGGCGCGCTGAGCGGACGGACTTCGATCACGCCCGGTGCATAGTGGTGGCTGTCGACTGCCGAGAACGGCAGGATCGATACGCCAAGGCCGGAGGCGACCATGTGGCGGATGGTTTCCAGCGAGCTGGATTCCACCGTGGTGTGCTTGCCGTGGTCGTCACCGCCCTTGCGCAGGGTCGGGCAGGCTTCCAGCACCTGGTCGCGGAAGCAGTGGCCTTCGCCGAGCAGCAGCAGGCTCTTGTCGTTGAGCAGCTTGGTGTCGATGGTCTCCATCGCCGCCCAGGGGTGGCCGGCCGGCAGCAGCGCGTAGAAGGGCTCGTCGTACAGCGGCTTGGTCAGTACATCGGCCTCCTGGAACGGCAGGGCGATGATGATGGCGTCGAGCTCACCGGTGCGCAGCTTGTCGCGCAGGATATGGGTGAAGTTTTCCTCGATGTACAGCGGCATGTCCGGGGCGACCCGGTGCAACTGCGGAATCAGGTGCGGGAACAGATAAGGACCGACCGTATAAATGGCGCCTATCTTCAGCGGCGCGGTCAGCTGGTTCTTGCCAGCCTGGGCCAGCTCGCGAATGCCCTGAGCCTGCTCCAGCACCTTCTGCGCCTGGGTAACGATGCCTTCACCGACCGGGGTCAGGCGCACGGCGCTCTTGCTGCGCTCGAAGATCAGCACGCCCAGCTCGTCCTCCAGCTTCTTCACGCCCACCGACAGGGTCGGCTGGCTGACGTGGCA
>CAMPIF010000146.1 GCA_946886245.1 Ectopseudomonas composti
CCGAGCCACCTTCGGCGACGCGGTTCTCGATCAGACGGTCCGAGCCACCTTCGGCGACGCGGTTCTCGATCAGACGGTCCGAGCCACCTTCGGCCACGCGGTTCTCGATCAGACGGTCGGAGCCACCTTCGGCAACGCGGTTCTCGATCAGGCGGTCGGAGCCACCTTCGGCCACGCGGTTCTCGATCAGACGGTCGGAGCCACCTTCGGCGACGCGGCTTTCGATCAGGCGATCAGAGCCGCCTTCGGCGACTACAGCTTGGACGGAAGAAGCGGCGAATACGTTGGCTGCCAGTACGGAGAGGGCGAAGCCGAGGATCAGTTGGCGTTTCATGGTGTGGTGCTCCAGCGGTGTTGTGGTTGGGTATGGAGCAGATGTTACGCACTGGATTTTTTCAGAGAACTTCATTGGCATGATGGTGAACATCGATGCGACTGATGCTTGCTGCAAGGGCCGAGATAGAAGGGTCCAAGCGCATTTTGGGGCGCTGTCCGGCCCCGAAGCAGGGCAGGCCACGGCCGGATCGGCCGTGGCCCATGGGCTACCTGATGAAGGTGGCGCCGCGTGTGTTGACGAACAGGGAATAGATGCCATGGCTGCTGGCCATGAACAGGCGATTACCTTTCTCGCCGCCAAAGCACAGGTTGGCGCAGCGTTCCGGCAGTGAGATATGACCGATGGCCTTGCCCTGCGGGTTGAACACGCGCACGCCATCGAGCTTTTCCGGATCGCTCTCGGCCGAGCCATTGCTGCCCCAGCCGCACCACAGGTTGCCGAACTCGTCGCATTTGATGCCATCCAGCGCACCGGTGTCGGTGGCTTCGATGTGTTTGCGGCGTTGGCCGAGGCTGCCGTCGTCGTTCACCTGATAAGCCCACACCAGGCGGTGCGGCTTGGCGCGGCCCTCGACGATGTACAGGGTCTTCTCGTCGGGCGAGAAGCACAGGCCGTTGGGGCCGGCCAGATCCTCGATCACACGGGTGACCTGCTGCGTTTCGCCGTCGATGCGATAGACCCCATGGGGCAGCTCCGGCTCGATCTTGTAGCCCTCGTAGAAGTTGCCGGTCTGGAAGGGCGGGTCGGTGAACCAGACCGAGCCGTCGCGCTTGACCACCAGGTCGTTCGGCGAGTTGAAGCGTTTGCCCTCGAACGCATCGGCCAGCACGGTAATGCTGCCGTCGTGTTCTGTGCGGGTGATGCGCCGGCCAACGTCCTGAGTGGTCGAGCCCTCGCAGGCGATCAGCCGGCCCTGGCGGTCGCGCACCAGGCCATTGGAATAGTTCGATGGCTGGCGGTAGACGGCCAGCGTTTGGCTGATCTCGTCCCAGCGCATGATGCGGTTGTTGGGGATGTCGCTGACCAGCAGGTAGCGACCGTCACCGAACCACACCGGGCCTTCGGCCCAGCGGATGCCATCGGCAAGCTTTTCCACGCTGGCGTTGAACAGGCGCAATTGCAGGAAGCTGTCATCCAGCGCCTTGACCGCGCCGGATGGGTAGCGCAGATCGAGAGGCTGCGTGGCGTTGGCCAATTGCGGCAGCAGAGAGGCAGCGCTGGCGGCGGCAGCGGAATAGACCAGCGACTGCTTGAGGAAATGACGGCGTGAGCCGTCGGGGCGTTGTTCGTCATTCATCGTGAGGTTCCTTGTTGTTCTTGTTGATCGCGGATGCGACCTCATGAACTTATATGATGTATGACAACTGTGAAAGTGCTTCAATTCTGCCATGAGCGCCTAACACTCAAAAATCACCTGTCTGCATGATTCTGTCTGGCTCGTGCATTAAGTGGTGGCGGCGCTGACTCGGCTTTGTCATATGATGACTGGCGAAAGGTGCCTCCTTTCCCGAATGAGCGTGGCTGTTTCAAGGCGTGCCACGTCAAGTCAATGCTCAGCGGCATCGGTCATGAGCTATGATGCGCGCCCTTCGTCCTCGCGCCTCTGTCATCATGTCCGGCAATGCCCTCTATACCGACCTGTCGGGTTACTACGATCTGATGTGCGCGGACATCGACTACGCCGCCCAGAGCCACTGTGTGCAGCGCCTGCACCAGCTGTTCGGCAACGGCGGCAAGCGTCACCTCGATCTGGCCTGTGGCACCGGCCCGCATGTGCGTCACTTTCTCGATGCTGGCTATGTCAGCAGCGGCCTGGACATCAACCAGCCGATGCTCGACCGCGCCGCCCAGCGCTGCCCCGAGGCACGCTTTGCCCGGCAGGACATGTGCGGTTTTCAGGTCGACGAGCCGCTGGACCTGATCACCTGCTTTCTCTACTCCATCCATTACAGCGCCAGCATCGAGCGGCTCCAGGCCTGTATCGCCAGCGCGCACGGCGCCCTGGCGGCTGGCGGCGTGTTCTGTTTCAACGCCGTGGACAAGCAGCGCATCGACAACGCTTCGTTCGTGTCCCACAGCACGCGGCATGCCGAAGGGCAGTTCCGCTTCAGCTCCGGCTGGTACTACCGTGGGGAAGGCGCTGCGCAGGCGCTGCGCCTGCGCATCGAACGCAGCGTCGCCGGGCAGACCGAGGTCTGGCACGACGAACACCCGATGGTGGCAGTGAACTTCGCCGAGCTGCAGAGCCTGCTGGCGCCGCACTTCGAGGTGCAGGTGCTGGAGCACGACTATCAGCGCCTGGCGCCGTGGGATGGCCGCTCCGGCAACGCGCTGTTTGCCTGCACCAGGCGCTGAAGCTCCGCAGTTTCCCAGGTCCTCGATGGCGATTGGGTGCACGCGGGTGATGCCGATGAGCCGAGCCCGTTTTCATCCGCCGTTCGGGCAGCGTGGCTAACCGGGCCATTTGCCGTGCTGTGAACGACGGTGGACAAGCTTCGCGTTGTCCACCCTACGCGCGATTTCGCCGGTAGGGTGGATGACGCCTTATCCATCCACCATCGCGGTGGTTGTCCGGCTACTCGCTGGCGGGTAGCGGGCCCCTGCTAGGCCCCACGGGGCACGTACAGTCTCGTCATTACCGCCCATCGCAGAGCTGGCGCCTCCTCCAGTATCAACGCCCCGACGTTGAGTTGAACCTGTGTCGGGTCGTTGCCGGCGTAAGCGACTGCCTCGTCGATGGCGAGCTTCCAGTCATCCTCGGCAAAACCAGCGCCGACCAGGATGGCGCTTCCGCTCGCTGCGCGCTGGTCGGCCGCGAGAAGGCGTGACATGTACCAGAAATCATCGGACGCGCTGAGAAACAGCTTGCCGCGGTTGTTGTTGGCGAACGGTACTTTCAGCTCGATGTAGTGGTAGCCATTGCCTGCGGCATCGCGCACCCACAAGTCGCATTGCTTGGTTGCGCGATCCATCTGCCCGCGTCGCTGATCCAGCCAGACCTTGTACTCGACGCCTACATCCGTCTGCGGCTGCAGCCCGAAGCGTTCGGTCAGCCAGAGGTATAGCTCGATCTTGAGCCAGCCCTCGAAGCCATTGCGCAGTCTGGATAGCTGGGTTAGGGCGGGTGCGCGATGCGCTTGCAGGTCGTTCAGAAACGTCTGGAAGGTATCGGCGACATGGATAATGCCGGGCATCGGAACTCCTGAGCGCTCAATAATAAACATCCTCTGCGGCATGCTTTCTCTGTCGCATCAAGGCAAAGAACGACAGGCCTAGTAGCAGGAGGATCGCCGTCGAACAGCCCATGAAGACCTTGGCGTCTGCATCGCTGGCGTCGTAGGCGGCTTGCGTCATCTTGATCGACGGTGCCCACATGGAGTGGATCACGGGGATCGTGTCGTTGATGTCATAGGCCGCCGGGTCGTGCTGCCGGTTCTGGGTGTAGGTATCCGTGAACGCTGTGCCGTCGGCGTCATAGCGGTAGGTGATTATGTTCAGGTCGGGGTTGGGCGTGTTGTGTATCTCGGTGATGCGGGCTTGCGCCTGCTGATTGCCGAGCAGCATGAACAGCGCGGTCGCGCCGTGGTTGCTCATCAGCGCGAGAATGGCGAGGGGCACGATCGCGATCAACGACAGGGTGGAGAGTGTGGTGAGGAAGTCTCTTTTTTCTTCCCGTGGGTAGTACATGCGATGGCATCCGTTATGTCGAGGTGAAGTCCGGCGAGCGTAGAACGCGATTTTCAATGATCGAGCCGATACCCGATAGCTCCCACGCTCCGGCGTGGTAGCCAGCCTGCGACGCTCTGCGTCGCCCAGAGGTTGCGGGTCGGCAGCCGCCTGCAGCTTTGACGCTGGAGCGTCAGCGGAGGCATTCCCACGCAGAGCGTGGGAACGATCATGAGAAGGCTTGCTGAGCCTGATAGAACCCACGCGAGCCGAGCCGGGCAATCTTGATTACGTGTTGTTCGAAATGCGGGATGAGCCCGGTACGTTCTACATGCGTGAAGCCTTCAAGGACCAGGCGGCCCTGGATGCGCATTTTGCGACGCCCTATTTTCAGGCATTTGCAGCTACAGCGGATGAACTGCTCAGCGAGCCGTTGCAGCTGATTTTCCTGGAGCAGGTGTCGGACTGAGTGGGCCCCGTGGTCGTTGTTTAGTGCATGGGAATGCCCGTTGGCTCGCTGATGGTCGTTCCCGCTCTCTGCGTCGCGTGTAGCAGCGCTCGATCTCCATTCATGACGTGAGCGGATGTGAAGGCGGCAAAGAAATACTTCTAGATATCAAATGAAAAGAATTACCATGCGCGCCCGTTAATCAATCGCCAATGTCTGGATGCGTGCCGAGATGTTCTCCCTTTCACGACTAACCCCCGTTTCGCTGGGCTTTTCCGTTCTACTGACAGCCGGCTTCGCCTGTGCCGACCCGGCTAACCTGCCTGAGACCGTGGTCTATGGCGATGTCGACGAGCAAGCCGATAACCCGCGCGTCAAGGAGGTCAGTACCGCCACCCGCACGGCCACGCCGGTGCGTTACGTGCCTCAGGCCATCGACGCACTGAAGACGAGCAATGTGCTGAACTATGGCACCAATGATCTGGGCAAGGCGCTCAGCGGCCTGCCCAACGTCAGCAGCGGGGCGGATACCCGTTTCGACAGCCTGCGCATTCGTGGCTTCGATGCCAGCAACGACTTCTACCTGGACGGCGTGCGTGACGACAGCCAGTACGTGCGCGACCTGCACAACATCGAGCGCATCGAAGTGCTCAAGGGGCCGGCAGCCGTGCTCTACGGCCGTGGCAGCCAGGGCGGTATCGTCAACCGCATCAGCAAGGCGCCCGAGGCCGGGCGCCGCTCCACGCTCGAGGCACAAGGCGGCAGCGAAGACCTGCGCAGCCTGTATGCCGACCTCAGCGCCGACCCCACCGACACCATCAGCCTGCGCCTGAACATGGGCAATGAGGACAGCAACAGCTTCCGTGACGGCGTCTCCAGCCATCGCCAACTGTTCGCGCCGTCCATGAGCTGGCAACTGACACCTGAGCTGAACTGGCTGGTGCAATACGAATACAGCCGTTTCGACCGCACCCCGGACCGCGGCATTCCCGGCGTTGGCGGGCGCCCGGCGGACGTCAAGCGCGGCACCACCTATGGCGACGACCGCGATTTCATCGACGACAAGACACAATCGCTGCGCTCCAGGCTCAGCTATGAGCTGAACGACAACTGGCAGCTACGGCAGACCACCAGCCTGTTCAAGCTCGACAGCGATTTCGACAACACCTACCTGACCGGCTTCAACGCCAGCACTCAGCGCGTGACCCGGCAACGCTGGCAGCAGGATCTGCGCACGCGCAACCTGTTCAACAACCTCGAGGCCGAGGGCCGGGTCGACACCTTCGGTCTCGAACACCGCCTGCTCATTGGCGCCGAACTGGGCAGCCAGCGGCGCGACCCGAAACTCTACAGCGCCGCCACCAGCGGGCCGGGGCGCCAGGCGGTACCGGCGCTCGATCTCTACAACCCGGATCGCAGCCAGAGCCACCGTGGCACCATGGCGCTCTCCAGCAACAACCACACCGAAGTCGAAAGCCGTGGCCTCTACGTGCAGGATCAACTGCGCCTGAATGATCAATGGCAACTGCTGGCCGGCCTGCGTTACGACGAGTTCGAGGTGGCCACCACCAACAAGCTGCGCAACCTCAAGGAAGAGCGCGACAACCACGGCCTCAGCCCCCGCGCCGGTATCGTCTGGACGCCGCTGCAGCATCACTCCTTCTACGCCTCCTGGAGCAAGACCTTCTCCCCGGTCGGCGGTGGTCTGATCGGCATCACCCCGGGCGCCTCGGGCAATGGCAACGAC
Source organism: Ectopseudomonas composti (assembly GCA_946886245.1). The sequence continues at coordinate 6,199 of CAMPIF010000146.1, forward strand.
CTCGAGCCCGAGCAGACCCGGCAGAAGGAAATCGGCGTCAAGAGTGACTGGCTGGACGAGCGCCTGAGCACCACCCTGGCTGTCTACGAGCTGGAACTGTACAACCGCCGCACCCGCGACCCGAACGACCCGACCCTGACCATCCTTACCGGCCTGCAGCGCTCACGCGGTATCGAACTGACCGTGACCGGTCAACTGGTTGGCAACTGGTATGTGCGCGGCGGCATCGGCCTGCAGGACGCCAGCATCGTCAAGGACAACAACGGCCTGGAAGGCAACCGTGTCAGCAACGTCGCCAAGCGCAATGGCAGCCTGTTCATCACCTGGAAGCCCGAGCTGGGCTGGTACGCCGAAACCGGTGTGACCCTGGTGGGCGAGCGCTTTGCCGACAACCAGAACACCACCGTACTGCCTGGCTATGGCGCCTGGGACGCGCTGGCCGGCTACCGCCACAAGGACTGGGACGTACGCGCGGCGCTGAACAACATCACCGACCGCACCTACTACAGCTCCGCCACCAGCGCCGGGCAGATCCAGCTGGGCGAGCCGCGTAACCTGGTGGTCAGTGCCAGCTACTCGTTCTGACCGGGCCAGAGCCCCTGTCGTGATGCTTTATCAGCGTTGGCGGGCGTTGAACGTCCGCCGACTGCGCGTGTGCATGCGCGATGTCGGCTGACCGCCGCAGGTGATGGCGCTCGGCGTTTCGTGAAGCCACCACGCCAGCGTGGGGCATCGCCTCAATGCAGCGCGCGTGAAGGCAGGCGCTCGTCGACCAACTGCTGAGCCTGCAGGGCGAGCGTGTCGAGGTGCGCGTCACGCTGTTTTTCCGCCTGTTGCATGGCGCGCTGGCCGTGCTGCTTGAGCAGGTAGGCGTGAATCTGCCTGACCTCCGTGGAGGCAAACACCGGCGCCAGGTCGGCGACAGCCACCATGCCGCTGGAGCGATAGTCGCGGCTGCTCATCACCACCAGCGCACCTTGAGCAGCGAGCACCTGCAAGCCCAGGGCCTCGAACAGCGGCACCTTGCCTGCCACGCAGGCCAGCTCCAGGTGCGGTCGGTGCTCCAGCACGCGTTGCAGCAGCGCCCGGCCGATGCCCTGAGTGCGCTGCTCGCTGAGTACCGCCAGATAGGCGAGGGTGCAGGCGGCAGCATCGTCCGGGCTCGGCAGATACAGGGCAAACCCCAGCACACGGGCCGGGTCTTCATCGTCCAGCGCCAGTAGCAACTGCACGGGGCCTTCGGCCTCGCCGTTCATGGTCTGCAGGTGCAGATGCAGCTCATAGCCGATCACGTACTGGTACAGCTGATACAGCGGATTGCTCGGCAGCAGCGGTACCGCGCTGACATCGGCGAAGTAGTCCACCACCATCTGCTGCACTTGGCTCTTCAGTGACTCGGGCGGCGGGCTGCTGAGGTGGGAAAGGGTGAACATCGGTATATGGGGTCCGCTGGAGAATGCGTGGGCCGTGGATTGTAACCCGCGGGCGGCCGTGCTCGGGCGCCATGATCGCTCCCGCGCTCGGCTTGGGTTGCCGGTGATGCTCTGCGTCGCGGATACCATTGTTCGACCTCGATCCATCTGTTCCCTCTGGCCGTTGAGCGTCTCGGGTAACATGGCGGCGCAGCGAACTCGGACCCAGAAGAACCTTATGCCATCGCCAAAACGAAAATACTCAGCTGTGGAGCGCGAGCTGATCCGCACCCTGACCCTTGCCTGTGAAACGGCAAAAAGCGAAATCGTCGGCTTCCAGTGGCTGACCCATGATGTGGACTACGCGCGGTTTGCGCAGAGCCTGCGCGTGACCTGGATGTTCGACAGCGAAGCGAGCAGGGCGCGGGCACTCGCCAGTGCGGACAGGGCGCGAATGTTGGAACTGACCCAGGCTGCTTTCGATGAAGTGGGCATCAGCGTTTCCAGCATCGCTGAGCACGTGGTGTTCTCGGTCGAGCAGGCGGCGAGGGGCACCCGTGGCCAAGGACATTGAGAACCCCTGCGTGTCGCTGTGCCAGCTCAACAGCGAGCTGTGCGTCAGTTGCGGCCGCACGCGCGAGGAAATCCGCAAATGGCGGGGCATGAAGCGCCCCGAGAAGATGGCCACCGTGCAGAAGGCCGCGGCGCGGATGAAGGCGATTTCCAGGAAGAAAGGCAAAGGCTAGCGAGTAATGATCGTTCCCACGCTCCGCGTGGGAATGCAGCCTGTGACGCTCTGCGTCACGAATACCAGCGGTCAACCTCAATCAAGCCTGCTTGCCCTGCGTAGTCCCGAGCGCTGGAGTAGCGCCAGTGCTCTGTCAGATCCACATAGCCGCGCTTGACCGGGTTGTGATGGATGTAATCGAGCTTCTGCCGCAGACCTCGGCGCTGGATACCAGCTCCGCATGCGACCCCTCCTGCCAGAGCTGGTACACGCGATCAGTCTTGTGTGCCCGCTTGGCAAAGCGCAGCCGCTGCAGCAAAGACTCCGCTCCTCGGGTTTGCAGGTGATCGATGATCTTGCGAGCGGTAAACGACTTGAAGCTGCTGACGCATTTGGCCAGGTCAGGCGCTTGGGCAACGAAGTGCAGATGGTTTTCCAGAATCACGTAGCCGTAGAGGCGTAAACCCTGGTTGGCCTGCTGATAACGCCAGCAGTCCAGCAGGATGTCGACCAAGGCAGGGCGAGTGAACAGTGGCAGCCATTCCAACACCGTGCAGGTCAGGAAGTGTGGCTTGTCGGGTTCAGTGATGACGTAACGGCTGCGGCCCATTGGATTCTTCCTTGAATCGATTGGTGGCGGACTGATCGTACTCTGGCTAAGGAGTGTAGGCGGCGGACTGGCCTGGCTCCAG
>CAMPIF010000147.1 GCA_946886245.1 Ectopseudomonas composti
TGCTCGACCAGGCCTTCGAGAAAGAAATCGAGAAAATCGAGAAAGAACGCCAGGAGAAAGATGCAAAGCGTGGAACTTTGCAAACTGTTCTCCCCGCCAACCAAGGCAAAGCACTTTAGATTGATCCCTCAGCGCAACAGTGAAACCTGGTGTTTCGGCTGTCGCGTGGGTCGATCACAACCTACAGGTAAAAACAGTGACGAAAGACGAACTGCGCGCCGAACTCGAGCGCCAGGCGCAGCGTTACAAGGATGTATACGGCGGAGAAGTCATCACCTACGCCGCCCAGCCGGACCCCGACCGCAAACCCTGGCGCAAGAAGCCCAGCCTGCTCGACCAGGCCTTCGAGAAAGAAATCGAGAAAATCGAGAAAGAACGCCAGGACAAGCAGGACGCAGCCGACGAAACCGCCGGCTAGTGACACGCTGCCCCAGGCTCCCCGTAGCCGGAGAAGTTCTGGAACAGGCTTTCTACCGTCACTCCCGCGAAGGCGGGAGTCCAATTGCTCTTGAGCCGCCTCCGCGGGAATCGAGGCTTTTCCAGCACTTACCTAACGCTTCCTGCTACCCGTCAGCGAGCCCATGAGCCCCCGCACCAGTTGCCGACCAATCTGGTTGGCGGCCTGGCGCAGCGCGCTCTTCATCGCGCTGCCAATCAGATCACTGGCCATATCGCCCAGCCCCGGCTCCGCCTTCCGCTTTTCTGCCGGCTCGACTGGCTCGACATTGCGAGCCTGCTCGGCACGCGCGGTGAGCAGCTCATAGGCCGACTCGCGATCGACAGGCTTGTCGTAGCGCCCAGCCAGCGGCGACTGACGCACCAATGCCGCACGCTCGGCCTCATTCAGCGGGCCGATGCGCGACTGCGGTGGCGCGATGGCCACGCGCTGAACCATGGCCGGTGTGCCTTTTTCCTCCAGCGTGCCGACCAACGCTTCGCCAATGCCCAGTTCGGTGAGCACGCTGAGCGCGCTGAATGCCGGGTTCGGGCGAAAACCATCGGCCACTGCGCGCAGGGCCTTCTGCTCCTTGGCCGTGAACGCGCGCAAGCCATGCTGAATGCGCAGACCGAGCTGAGCCAAAACATCGTCCGGCAGATCGCTCGGCGACTGGGTGACGAAATACACCCCGACGCCCTTGGAGCGAATCAGCCGCACCACCTGCTCCAGGCGCTCCTGCAGCGCCTTGGGCGTGCCCTGGAAGAGCAGGTGCGCCTCGTCGAAGAACAACGCCAGTACCGGTTTGTCGGCGTCACCGCGCTCCGGCAGTTGTTCGAACAGTTCAGCCAACAGCCACAGCAGGAAGGTTGCATACACCTTGGGTGCCTCATGCACCAGGCGGGAGGCATCGAGCAGATGCACGCGCCCGCGGCCATCACGATCAGGGTGCAGAAGGTCTTCGAGCTGCAACGCCGGCTCGCCGAACAGGGCCTCGGCACCCTGCTGCTCCAGCCCTGCCAGGCGACGCAACAACGCCTGTGCCGAGGCGCTGGTGAACAGCGCACTGTCCTCGCCCAGCACCTGCGGATTGTCCTTGAGGTAGCCGAGCAGCGCCTTCAGGTCTTTCAGGTCGAGCAGCAACAAACCTTCGCGGTCAGCCACCTTGAACGCCGCATAGAGCGCCGCCTGCTGGCTGTCAGTCAGCTCGAGCAGAGCGCCAAGCAGCAGCGGCCCCATCTCGCTGAGGGTGGTACGCAAAGGGTGGCCGCTCTGACCATGCACGTCCCACAGCGTCACCGGATAGGCCTGCGGCTGATGATTCAGCCAGGGCATGCTGGCGATGCGCTCGGCGACCTTGCCTCGCGGCGCGCCGGCAGCGCCCAGACCACACAGATCACCTTTGACATCAGCGGCGAACACTGCCACCCCGGCGTCGCTGAACGTCTCGATCAACCGTTGCAGGGTCACCGTCTTGCCGGTGCCGGTGGCGCCAGCGATAAGACCGTGACGGTTGGCCAGGCGCAAAGGCTGACCAACCGCCTGACCATCACTGCCAGCACCCAATACGAACTGTGAATTCAAAGGCATCTTGCCATCCCCTGGGTTAAAGCTTTACTGCAGTTATACCGATACAAACAGCAGAACAAACACCCACTCCATCTGCCGCAACAGCCCGCGAAAACGCTCTTGCAAGCGCAGCCGTGGAATACAAGACTGGTTCCAGAGCCATCCGGACGCAAGACAACATGAGCAAAAACCTGCAGTTCAGCCACAAGATTCTGCTCGCAGCCTCCCTGGTGGTGATCGCCGCCTTCTCGCTGTTCACCCTTTACAACGATTACCTGCAGCGCAACGCCATCCGCGAGGACCTGGAAAGCTATCTGCATGAAATGGGTAACGTGACCGCCAGCAACATCCAGAACTGGTTGTCCGGCCGCATCCTGCTGGTGGAAAGCGCGGCGCAGTCGATCAGCAACGACAGCGAGCCGGATCGCGTGGTCAAACTGCTGGAACAGAAAGCGCTGACCTCGTCCTTCGCCTTTACCTATCTGGGCACCGAAAGCGGCGGTTTCACCATGCGCCCTGACGAGCAGATGCCTGCCGACTACGACCCACGCACGCGCCCCTGGTACAAGGATGCCCTGGCCGCCGGCGGCACCACCCTTACCGAGCCTTACGTCGATGCCGCCACCGGCGAGCTGATCATCACCATCGCCACCCCGGCCCGGCCCGCAGGCGTGGTCGGTGGCGACCTGAGCCTGCAGACCCTGGTCAACATCATCAATGCACTGGACTTCGACGGCATCGGCTATGCCTTCCTGGTCAGCGCCGATGGCAAGGTTCTGGTGCACCCGGACAAGGACCTGGTGATGAAGAACCTCAAGGACATCTACCCGCAGAACACGCCACGCATCAGCAGCGAATTCAGCGAGGCGCAGCTCGATGGCAACACCCGCATCCTGACCTTCGCACCGGTCAAGGGCCTGCCCTCGGTCAACTGGCACATCGGCCTGTCGATCGACAAGGCCAAGGCCTACTCCATGCTCACCGAGTTTCGCGCCTCGGCCATCGTTGCCACGGTGATTGCCGTGGTGCTGATCATTGCCCTGCTCGGCCTGCTGATCCGTGTGCTGATGCAGCCGCTGACCGCCATGGGCAAGGCCATGCAAGACATCGCCCAGGGCGAAGGCGACCTGACCAAGCGCCTGGCGATCCAGTCCAATGACGAATTCGGCGCCCTGGCGCGCTCCTTCAATCAGTTCGTCGAACGCATCCACGGCTCCATCCGTGAAGTGTCATCGGCCACCGTCCAGGTCAACGAAGTGGCCAAGCTGGTGGTCAATGCTTCCAATTCCTCGATGGTCAACTCCGACGAACAGGCCAGCCGTACCAACAGCGTGGCAGCTGCCATCAATCAGCTCGGCGCGGCTGCGCAGGAAATCGCCCGCAACGCCGCCGATGCCTCGAGCCAGGCATCGGATGCCCGCCATCAGGCAGAAGACGGCGGCAAGGTGGTGCAGCAAGCGATCAGTTCGATGAGCGAGCTGTCGAACAAGATCAGCGACGCCTGCGCCAAGATCGAGATGCTCAACAGCAAGACGGTGGACATTGGCCAGATCCTCGAAGTGATCAAGAGCATCTCCCAGCAGACCAACCTGCTGGCGCTCAACGCCGCCATCGAAGCCGCACGGGCCGGTGAAGCCGGGCGCGGCTTCGCCGTGGTCGCCGACGAGGTGCGCAACCTGGCGCACCGCACCCAGGAGTCGGCGCAGGAAATCGAGAAAATGATCGAGGAACTGCAGGTCGGCTCGCGAGAATCGGTCACCACCATGACCGAGAGCCAGCGTTACAGCGAAGACAGCGTGGACATCGCCAACCAGGCCGGCGAACGACTGGGTACGGTGACCGCCCGCATCGGCGAGATCGACGGGATGAACCAGTCGGTGGCCACCGCCACCGAGGAGCAGACTTCGGTGATCGAGTCACTGAACATGGACATCATCGAGATCAACACCCTCAACCAGGAGGGTGTGGAAAACCTGCAGGCCACCCTGCGCGCCTGCGGCGATCTGGAGCAGCAGGCCGCGCGCCTCAAGCAGATGGTCGACAGTTTCCGAATCTGAAACGCCCTGTAACCAGAAGGGCGCCGCAGCGCCCTTCTTTTTTTATCGCTCATGCTCAGGATCGTCTTCGGCCTGCTCCTGCAACTGACGCCACAGTTCGGCCGCATCGGCGAACTCGGTCCCATGCTCTTCGCTCAGGGCATCGGGGTCGTATCGCCGTACACAGCCTTCGCCCAGGGTCGGCGGCGCCTTTGAGGTGGCCTTGTCCAGTGGATCGGTCATGCCGTTCGAGCCTCCATCAACTGGCCTCCAGAGAGCCCTGCTCGTGCTGGGCGAACTCCTTGACGGCACGCAGCACGTCGCACCGACTGATCTGCCCCACCAGACGACCGTGCTCGATCACCGGCAATCGCCGCCGCCGCCCGCGCAGAAAGCGCTCGGACAACTCGATGATGTCGGCCTCCGGGCTCACCGTCTCGACGTCGGTGGTCATGTAGGTGCTGACGGTGCCGCCGACAGCTTCGTAGTAGGCCCCGGAGAGAATGCCACGCAAGCAGTCACCCTCCGACAGCAGGCCTATCAGGTGGCCCTGGGAATCGACCACCGGCGCACCGGAAATCCGGTGCTCCAGCAATCGATTGATGGCGGTGAACAGATCGGTATCCGACCTGAAGGTCACCAGATGGCGAGTCATGTAGTCGCGCACCTTGATGGACTTGAGCATGGGCGTTCTCCTGTGACGTACATCGGGCCGGCCCACGCAGCAGGATCAGTCGAACACCACCGTCTTGTTGTCGTGCACCAGCACTCGGTCTTCCAAGTGATAGCGTAGCCCACGCGCCAGCACCATCTTCTCCACATCCTTGCCCAGACGCACCATTTCCTCGATATCGTCGCGATGGGTCACGCGCACCACGTCCTGCTCGATGATCGGCCCGGCATCCAGCTCCTCGGTGACGTAATGCGAAGTGGCGCCGATCAGCTTCACGCCGCGCAGCGAAGCCTGGTGGTAGGGTTTGGCGCCAACGAACGACGGCAGGAAGCTGTGATGGATGTTGATCACACGCTGGGCGAATTCGGCGCACAGCGCCGGTGGCAGAATCTGCATGTAGCGCGCCAGGACGATGACATCGGCCCGATGTTCCTTGACCAGCCGTTCCACCTCGGCGAAGGCCGGCGCCTTGTCCTTGGGGTCGACCGGAACATGGAAGTATGGAATGCCATGCCACTCCACCATGCTGCGCAGGTCGTCGTGGTTGGCGATCACGCAGGGAATCTCGCAATCGAGTTCATTGCTGTGCCAACGGTGCAACAGATCGGCCAGGCAGTGCGACTCACGACTGGCCATCAGCACCACGCGCTTCTTCTGCGCCGAATCGGTGATACGCCACTCCATGGAGAACTCGCGGGCAATGGGCGAAAACGCCTGCTTGAAACCCTCCAGATCGAACGGCAGCGAGTCGGCACGGATTTCGTGACGCATGAAGAACCAGCCACTCTGTGTATCGGAGTGGTGACTGGCTTCGGTAATCCAGCCGTTATAGGTAGCGAGGAAATTACTGACTTTGGCAACGATGCCGACGCGGTCAGGGCAGGAGATGACCAATCTGAACGTGCGCATAACTAAACCCCACTGGCGGCGCAAAAAGTCGGCCATTCTAACGATTTGCCGGCAAAACTGCAGCAGCCATACACCTGCAAAAGCCCGCGACCGGGCACCCGGAAGTGCCCGAGTTGAGCGCACCGAAAACTTCAGCAGCTAGTTGCAGTAGCCGATTTAATTCAAGCCTGAGCGACACATAGGGTTGCAGTACACTGCAGTTATTTTGTGGCCTGCTGTTTACTTGCTATAAGTGCATGACTATTATTAGGTCACTGTTGACTACCACAGACTTATTCACGCCAAGGTAATGCCCATGTCGCTGATCAACGAATACCGCAATATCGAAGAAAGCATCAAAGAGCTCCAAGAGCGTCTGAAGAACATGTCGCAAGACGACAAGCTGAAGAAAGAGCTGGAATTCGAAGGCAAGCTGCGCACCCTGATGGGCGAATATCAGAAGTCGCTGCGCGACATCATCGCCCTGCTCGATCCTGAGGCCAAAACCGGCAAAGGCGTACGCGCCAGCAAGCCTGTTGCTGCCAAGCGCGCGCGCAAGGTCAAGCAGTACAAGAACCCGCACAGCGGCGAAGTGATCGAAACCAAAGGCGGCAACCACAAGACTCTGAAAGAGTGGAAAGCCAAGTGGGGCGCCGACGTCGTCGAAGGTTGGGCCACACTGCTGGGCTAATTCCTGAGCGACACCCAAAACGCCAGCCTTGCTGGCGTTTTTTATTGTCGATATTTTTCAGGCTTGACCGTTTTGGGCAATTGCCTGCACCCGCAATTAGGCTGAACGAGCGGAAAACTCCGGCCCCTGCATTTTTCTTATAAAGCACTGACGAGCCCCTCGCCTCCGTGCATTGCCCTGGCGGCCTCTTGTCCGGTTTAAACGCCTGCGCGATTCACGGCAAAACGCGTCTGCAACGCCTGTGCATACGCCTGCCACTGCTGCAGAAGTTGCAACTGGTCCGGGCTGCAGTCCGTGCGCAACTGCTCCACTGCCGCGTGAAATTGCGCCAGGGTATTGGGCGCGCCGAACTCCGGATCGCTCAAACGTTGCCGGCAGAACTCTTCCCAGCGCTGGGATTCAGCGGCTGACAGACTTGAAGGGAAATTGCGCGCCCGATAACGAAACAATAACTCTGGCAGTCGTGCATCGTCGAATGGCCATTTCTTGTCGTTGGCCAATGCGTCGGGTTGGGCGCCACGCACCTGCTCACACAAACGACGGTCACGATCACCGATAAACCCATCGTAAAGCTGTTGTTCGGGATCGTTACTGCCTGCGAAGGCATCTTCACGGTAAATGGCCGCTAATTTGTCCTGCCACAACGACTGTTCACTCTTCAGCACTTCGAGATGGCGTTCACAGATCGACCAGTCCAGTTGCAGGCGTTGCCGATCCGCCTCGCGCAGCACCGCAAGCGGTGCCACTACCGGACAGCGATTGATGTGCAGCAGCTTCAGCGGCACCGGCAACTCGCCCTCGGCGAGGTCCTCGCGGCGCGTGTAGAGACGACTGCGCAGCGTCTCGGCGTCCAGGTTCAGCAGGGGCGACGGATCAGCCTGCAGATCACAGATGATCAGCGCATTGCGATTGCGCGGATGCCAAGCCAGCGGCAGCACGGGCGCCAGATAATGACGTGCCGCAGAGAAGCGTCCGGAAATGTGCAACAGCGGCTGCAGCAGGCGAATCTGATCCAGTACCCGCTGCTTGCTACGCAGCTGGTAGAGGAAGTCGTAAAGCTTCGGCTGTCGGTCGCGCAGCAGCCGTGCCAGGCCGATGGTGGCGCGCACGTCGGACAGCGCATCGTGAGCCTGGCCATGGTCGATGCCATTGGCCTGGGTCAGCCGCTCCAGCTTGAGCGACACCCGCCCCTCTTCCTCGGGCCACTCGATGCCCTCGGGCCGCAGCGCATAAGCGGTGCGCACCAGATCGATCAGGTCCCAGCGGCTATTGCCGCCCTGCCACTCACGCGCATAAGGATCGAAGAAGTTGCGATAGAGGCTGTAGCGCGTCACCTCGTCATCGAAGCGCAAGCTGTTGTAGCCGGCGCCACAGGTGCCGGGCGCAGAGAGCGCGGCATGCACACGGGTCATGAACTCGCCCTCATCCAGCCCCAGCTGCTGCAGGCGCCGAGGATCGATACCGGTCACCAGGCAAGCAGCCGGGTGCGGCAGAATGTCATCGCTGGGGCGGCAATAGATGTTCAGCGCCTCGCCGACCTCGTTCAGCGCCTCATCGGTACGGATACCCGCCACCTGCAACGGACGGTCACAGCGCGGATTGATACCGGTGGTCTCGTAGTCGTACCAGAAGATGCTGGAAGTCATGGGTGGCTCCGAACCGGACGTAAAGTTGCCGGCAGTCTATCACCCAGGTCCAGGCTCACCGCTCCCGGCCAAAGCATGAACCAGCGCACAGCCGTTGCGCCGCCAGACACGCTGCACTTGTCGGGTAGCTGTCGTTACCACTAGCATTGGCAGCCCTCACACTCGACCTACAAGGATGCAACCATGAGTGACGCGATCACCCCCAATCCCTATGCCGCTCCCACCAGCGACCTGCAACAGGCGCCTTCCAACCAGACACCGAGCATCGAAGAAGCCCTGGCACGCGGCTACGACTTCAGCATCGGCGAGCTGCTGAGCGAATCCTGGAGCAAGGTCAAGGGCACCAAAGGCATCATCATCGGTGGTTTCCTGGTGTTCTACGTGGTGCTGCTGGCTGCCACCTTCATCCTCGGCGGCGTCGTCGGCATCTTCGGCGCCCTGAGCGAAAACATGCTGCTGATGATCGTCGGCGAAATCCTCATCTCGCTGCTGGCCTCGGCCCTGGCTTACCCCTTCATGGCCGGCATCAACATGGTCGGCATTCGCCGCGCCGCCGACCAGCCGCTGAGCTTCAACGAGATTTTCAGCCACTTCGGGCGCACCGTACCGCTGATCATCACTGCCGTGGTGATGATGCTGCTGATCTACCTCGGCATGATCCTGCTGCTGATCCCCGGCATCTACCTGGCCGTGGCCTATCTGTTGGCCATCCCGCTGGTGGTCGAGCGTGGCCTGTCGCCGTGGCAGGCACTGGAAGCCTCGCGCAAGGCCATCACCCAGCACTGGTTCAAGGTCTTCGGCCTGTTCCTGCTGCTCGGTCTGATCGTCATGGTCAGTGCCATTCCGCTGGGTATCGGTCTGGTGTGGAGCATTCCGCTGATGGTCGTGGCCATGGGCGTGCTGTATCGCACTATCTTTGGCGTGCTGCCTGCCGCCCAATAACAGGCCGCTGAAAAACTACCTGCGTTGGCAATACTGCGTTAAAAACGACCTCAAAATGCTCATTTACAATACGTAAACTCCGCTTTTTCGGTCGTTTTTGCCTTGTCTTGCCTACCTCGCCTACGTTTTTCAACGTCCTTATA